>NZ_JAQVNX010000052.1 GCF_028702905.1 Methanofollis sp. | reverse complement strand
ACGACGACGCTCCACTCGGACATCGGCACCGACGAGTTCGTCCTCCTCTCCGTGGGGAAGATCGGGGAGAGATGGGTGGCCGTGCCCCAGTCGCGGGGCGCGGGCGTCCAGATGTCCGCGGTGCGGGCGAACGCCCTGATGACGATCCCGTCCTCGAAGGAGGGGGCCGAGGCCGGAGAGACGGTCAGGGCGCGCCTCCTCGTGCCGCGGCGGCAGGCAGGGGAAGGTGTGCTCGTCACCGGGAGCCACGACCCCTGCCTGGACCGCCTGGCCGATATGGTCAGGCCGGCAGGCGTGGACATCCACTCGACGCATGTCGGGTCGATGGGCGGCCTCCTCACTCTCAAAAAGAGGCAGTGCCATGCGGCGCCGATGCACCTCCTCGGCCCGGACGGCGAGTACAACCTCCCGTACCTGAGAAAGTACCTGCCTGACGAGGACCTCGTCCTCCTCTGCGTGGCGGAGAGGGAGCAGGGGCTCATCTCGCGGGATAAAGTATCCTTCGACGACCTCCCGGCCCTGCGGTACGCGAACAGGCAGAAGGGGTCGGGGACCCGGATCCTCTTCGACCAGCTCATCGGCGAACTCGGGATCAGGCCTGCCGACGTCAGGGGATATGAGAGGGAGTTCACCACGCACCTCGGCGTCGCCCTGGCCGTCAGGTCGGGCGAGGCCGACTGCGGCATGGGGGTGTACTCCGCGGCAAAGGCCCTCGGCCTCACCTTCACGCCGGTGGCGACGGAGCGTTACGAACTGGTGATGCACGCCGACGCCCTCGACGACCCGCGGGTGGCGGCGATCGAGGACGCGGTCTCCTCGGAGACCTTCAAGACGATCCTTCAGGGGATGGGCGGCTACAGGACGACCGAGACCGGCGTGCGGCGGAGACTGCCCTGAGTACCGCCTCGTCGGGTGCGGCGCAGGGGACGACGCCCTCGATCGTCCAGGTGCCCACCCCGAAGACCTCTTTTTTCATCTTCAGTGCAAGGGCGATCTCCGAGAGGGTGCCGTAACCGCCGCCGACCGCGATGACGGCGTCGACAGAGGCGACGATGAGGGCGTTCCGCGCCTGGCCCATATTGCTCCTGACGACGATATCGACGTACGGGTTCTCCCCCTCTGTGCCGGGGATGATCCCGACGGTCGCCCCGCCGTGCGCCTTTGCACCCCGGCACGCCGCCTCCATCACCCCGCCAAGGCCGCCGCAGAGGAGGACGGCGCCGCGGTCTGCAAGGAGGGCGCCGACCGTCTCCGCCGCGGCCGACTCGTCCGGCGAGGGAGTCCCGGTACCGATGACTGCGATCTGCATGACGAAGAGATCGGCGGACAGGGAGAAGGATGTGACGGATGCATTGAGGTCATCCCAAAACTGATCCGAACCTTCATTCACGCCGATGAAAGGGCTCACATTCGGTTCTGAAAAATCCTGTTCTGGCGTCTTGTCCGGGGGGTTTCACCCCCCGATCCCCCCATCATTGCGATAGGGGGTGGATGGCAACCTCCTTCATCAGGATCTCTCTTCCCCGACCCTATCCTGTTTCGGGGGTTCGGGGGCGTCAGTCCCCCGGCGAAGAGGTGGGGGAAGGCGGTGGTTTCGCACGATTCTTCAGGGAATTCAGGAAGATATCGACCCGATCATGATATTCTCTCCCGATCCCTGCATGTAGAGATGGGGGGAATGAACGAGAGTTCTGGGATATGCTCATTGAAAAAATACTTTGGGTGCGGGGACCCACCATACCAGATATGATCACGCCCCGCGGGGCGAGTTGAGGGATAGAGGTGAAGGAAGTCACCAGCAGTTATGATGCGAAGGCTGTCGAGGCCTCTGCCAGGGAATTCTGGCGGGCCAACGATACCTACCACGCGGTAAAGGACCTGAGGCGCTCAGGGAAACAGTTCTTCTTCGTGGACGGCCCGCCGTACACCACCGGCCACATCCACCTGGGCACGGCCTGGAACAAGATCCTGAAGGACGCCATCCTCCGCCACCAGCGGATGTGCGGGATGAACGTCATCGAGCGTGCCGGCTACGACATGCACGGCCTGCCCATCGAGGTGCAGGTGGAGCACGAACTCGGTTTCGCCTCCAAGAAGGACATCGAGACCTTCGGGATCGACCGCTTCATCGAGAGTTGCCGGACGTACGCCATCGCCAGGATGGGCGAGATGTCAGACCAGTTTCGGGAACTCGGCATCTGGCTCGACTTCGACGAACCCTACCAGACCCTGAAGAAGGAATATATCGAGGCGGCCTGGTGGACCCTGAAAGAGGCCGAGAAAAACGGGATGCTTGAGAGGGGCTCCCGCGTCGTGAACTGGTGCCCGCGCTGCGAGACCGCGATCGCCGACTCCGAGGTCGAGTATGCCGACGCCACCGACCCCTCGATCTACGTGAAGTTCCCGGTGAAGGGGCAGGCAGACGAGTACCTCGTCATCTGGACGACCACGCCCTGGACCCTCCCCGCGAACGTCGCCGTCGCCGCCCACCCGGAGATCACCTACGCCCTCGTCCTCGCCCGGAAGGACGGTGCCGAGGAGCGCCTCTGGATGGCCGAGGGCCTCGTGAAGGAGGTGCTCAAGAAGGGGCGGTACCAGAGTTTCGACGTCATCCGCACCGTACCCGGTACCGACCTCGTGGGCATGGAGTACGAGTCGCCCCTCGCGGAGTTCGTCCCCGCCCAGAAGGAGATCGCGCACAGGGTCGTCCTCGCCGACTATGTCGCCCTGGAGAACACCGGCCTCGTGCACACGGCGCCGGGCCACGGCTGGGACGACTACCTCACCGGCATCAGGGAGAACCTCCCCATCCTCTGCCCTGTCGACGGCACGGGCCGGTTCACGAAGAAGGGCGGCGTCTTCGAGGGCCTCTACGTCAAGGACGCGGAGACGAACCAGAAGGTGCTCGACGCCCTCGGCCACCACCTCCTCCACCAGGGGACGATCACCCACAGGTACGGCCACTGCTGGCGGTGCAAGACCCCGATCATCTTCCGCGCCACCGAACAGTGGTTCATCAAGGCCGCGGATATGCGGGACAGACTCCTCGACGAGGTGGCGAAGGTGCGGTGGTACCCCGAATGGGCCGGGAGCGCCCGCTTCCATGACTGGGTGAAGGAGGCACGCGACTGGTGCATCTCCCGCCAGCGCTACTGGGGCATCCCGATCCCGGTCTGGCAGTGCGACACCTGCGAGACCCGCCGGGTCATCGGCACGGTCGCCGAACTCGAAAAGGCGAGCGGCATGGAAGTAAAGGATCCGCACCGCCCGTACGTGGACACGGTGACCATCCCGTGCAGCTGCGGCGGCACCATGCACCGGGTCTCCGACATCTTCGATGTCTGGTTCGACTCGGCCGTCGCCTCCTGGGCGACTCTCGGGTTCCCCGGAAACAGGGAGGACTTCGAGAAGTACTGGCCTGCCGACTTCATCACCGAGGGGCAGGACCAGACCCGCGGCTGGTTCTACTCGCAGCTCGGCGCCTCGATGGTCGCCTTCGGCCGGGCGCCGTACAAGTCTGTCCTGATGCACGGCTTCGCCCTGGACGCCGAGGGAAAGAAGATGTCGAAGAGCCTCGGCAATGTCGTGACGCCCGGCGAGGTCATCGAGAAAGGCGGCGTGGACGTGCTGCGCCTGTACGTCCTCTCGGCAAACGCCCCCTGGGACGACATGAAGTTCAACTGGGAGGGTGTGAAGACGGTCAACCGGGCCCTGAACATCCTCTGGAACGTCTACCGCTTCCCCCTGCCGTACATGGCCCTGGACAACTTCGCGCCCGCGCAGAAGGCAGACGGCCACTGGGACGAGGACGCGGTCGCCGGGATGCTCGCCGCGATGCCTGACGAGGACAGGTGGATCCTCTCGCGGGTCAACACCCTCACCGAGGAGATCGACGCCGACTTCGCGGAGTGCAACCTCCACAAGATCACCCGGTCTCTCATCACCTTCATCCTGGAGGACGTCTCCCGCTGGTACCTCCAGCTGGTGCGGCCGCGGATGTGGCTCGAAGAGGACGCACCCGAGAAGAGGTACGCCTACGAGACGGTGTACTATGTCCTCCGCCGTCTGGTCCAGCTCCTCTCGCCCTTCACCCCCCACCTGACAGAGGCGATCTACGGGAACCTGCGCTGCAGCGGCGATCCCCGGAGCGTCCACATGCTCGACTGGCCCGAGGCGGACGCCGCCCTCATCGACAGGAACCTGGAGACGGCGATGGCCGTCGTGCAGGCCTTCGACGACGCCTCGGCAACGGCCAGGCAGGACGGGAAGAGGAAACTCCGCTGGCCTGTCGGCGAGGTCGTCGTCGTCACCTCCTCGGCCGCGGTGCAGGAGGCGGTCACCCGCCTCAACGCTCTCTGCTGCACGCGGGCGAATGCGAAGGCTGTCACCGTCGTCGCCGGCCGCTGGGAAAGGATCGGCTGGAAGGCCGAACCGGTGATGCGGGTACTCGGGCCGAAATTCGGCAAAGAGGCCCCGAAGGTAAAGGCGGCGATCGAGGCGGCCGACGGCAACGCGCTGAAGGCCGCTCTTGCCGAGACCGGCACGGCAACCGCCGGGGCGTACGAGGTCACCCCGGAAATGGTGACCTTCGACGAGGAACTCCCGGCAGATGTCTTCGCCGCCCCGATGCAGGACGCCACCGTCTATGTGGACGTGGCCCTCACTCCGGAGATCGAGGCCGAAGGCTATGCCCGCGAGGTGATCAGGCGTTTCCAGGAGATGCGGCGGCAGCGCGACCTCAAGGTCGAGGAGAACATCGTCGCCGAGGTCGCGGTCGCGGACCCCCGCATCGCGGCTCTCGTGGCCGGATGGGCGGAGGCAATCTCGGGCGAGGTGCGCGCGAAGGCGCTCGACGTCCACGAGGGCGACGCCCTTGCCGGCACCTGGGAACAGGCCGCAGAATGGGAGGTCGAAGGCGTGGAGATGCGGATGGGCCTCTCACGCGCCGAGGAGTGAGGAGAGATAGGCCCGGCCCTCAGGGGCCGAGAAGAGGGGCAGGACTTCGTCGGCGACGACGCCCTGCCTCTCGACCGTCACTTTTTCCCCGGTCAGGGGATTCATCCCCTCTTTTGTGTATCTTCCCTTCCGCACCAGGGTGCCCCGCCTCTGCCAGGCCGGGGTCTCGGCAAGGTTGACGCCGCGGGAGAACATCAGGCCGTGCATATCCTCGGCCTTCATGCCGAGGAGGCGCGCAGCCGCCGCACGCGAGGTGAGACCCTCGTCCTGCAGGGCGGCCTGGCAGTAGGCATTGATGTGGTTTCGCCATGCCTCGGCCTGGCGCATCGCAAGGTATTCGGCGGCGTACGCCGGCGTCGCCGGGATGATCCTGGCGTCGAAGGCGACGGGTTCGGCGCACCCGTACTCCAGGGTGAAGGCGCTCGCCGCATAGGAGGCGGCGATGGAGTCCAGTTTCTCCACCCGGCCGCCGAAGGGCAGGACGGTGAGGTAGAGACTGATCTCGTCTGAAAAGGTATAGGCACAGAGGGGGTTGAGGCCGCTCTCTGCAATCAGGTGCCTGCAGGTCCCGACCATCGCCGCATGAAACCGTGCGTCGAAGGGCTTTTCACAGGTACGGGTCAGCCGGTGGAATGCCCTCCCGTCGAGGCGGAGAAAAACCGGAGGGTAGAGGGCAAGATTAGAGAAGATCTCATGGTTTTCCATGGCTGTGCCGTACCATCCGGCTCAGGCTTTCGTCTCGCCCTTTGCCTTCTTGAACGCTGCGGAAATATGGCGTATGACGATGATATCCCCGATTTCCTTGATGATCCTGAAGGGGACAAGGTAGCCGCGGTGGCCCTTGGGATCGGAGAGTTCGGGGTTGAGGTTGCCGACAGCAAGGGACTCGATCTTCTTCCCGTCGATATCGAGCAGGACATCGTCCACGTCCCCTACATAGATCGCCTTGTCTGTGTATACGCTCATGCCAAAAAGTTCGGTGACCTGCGTCTTCATCACTATCGATTCATGGTATAGACTATAAACGATAAAAAGACTATCATTTCCCATGAACGGATCCTTACGAATCGGGCATCTATTCGGAATTCCTATCTATCTTCACTGGACTTTCCTTATCGTGATCCCGCTCTTCGCCTGGATCATCGGGAGCCAGATCGCACTGACGGCCACGATGATCGCCGGCCTGTTCGGCGTCGAGATCACGATGACTCTCTTTCTGCAGGGCCTTACCCCGTACATCCTCGGGGCCGCGATATCGCTCGGCCTGTTTGCCGGGGTGCTCATCCATGAACTTGCCCACTCGGTCGTGGCGCGGTCGATGGGCCTCAAGATCAACTCCATCACCCTTCTCATCTTCGGCGGCGTCGCCTCCATGGAGGAGGGTCTGCCCGACCCGAAGGTCGAACTGCCGATGGCCCTTGTCGGGCCCCTGGCAAGCCTCGGCGTTGCGATCATATCTGTCGCCCTCACCTATGCGCCGGTATGGCTCGTGGACGCGGGACGCCTGAGTCCTGAGGTCGGCGGCGTCCTCATCTACTTCTTCGGCTACCTGGCCCTGCTGAACTTCGTCCTCTTCCTCTTCAACCTGCTCCCGGCCTTCCCGATGGACGGGGGGCGGGTGCTGCGGGCGTGGCTTGCGAAGAAGATGCCACTCCACCAGGCGACGAAGATCGCGGCCGACATCGGGCGGGGCTTTGCGGTCTTCTTCGGGATCTTCGGGTTTCTCATCTTCAGCCCGATCCTGATCATCATCGCCTTCTTCATCTATATCGGGGCGAACCAGGAGGCGACGGCGGTGCGCTACAGTTTCCTCCTCCGCGACGTCTCGGTCGGCGACGTGATGTCCGCGCCGGTGACGACGGTGCCGCCGGACATGCCGGTCAGCGAGGTGGTGAAGATGATGTACGACACGAAGCACCTCGGTTTCCCGGTGATGGACCGCGGCGGTCTTGTCGGCATGGTCACTCTCGGGGACGTCCATGCGGCGCCGGCCCTCGACCGCGAGGCGATGCAGGTGCGCGACCTGATGTCGAAGGACCTTGTCGTCCTCCCGCCCGACGCCCCGCTCACCGAGGCGATGAGGATCATGTCCCAGACCGGCATCGGCAGGATTCCTGTCGTCAGGGAGGGGGAGGTCGTCGGCATCGTGACGCGGACAGATATCCTGACGACGCTGGAGATCAAGGAGGCGTGAGGGGAGCGGCGAGCGCCCCTGTTCTGGATCTTTTTTCCGTCGTCGTCGGGTTCTGCGGGGATTGGTCATGAACCGGCACTGGCGTCGGGGGTAGGCTCCACCTGCCACTCCCGGTAGGTCCCCGACCCCACCCTCATCATCCCGCTGGCAGGCATCCAGCCCTGCGGATCGCCGGTGATGGAAAGATAGTAGAAGTCAGAATAGTAATTCCCGCAATTGTTATCGAATCCTTCGACCCATTCATTCAATCCTCTCAGATCTGAATATATCTCCACCCGCGTCCCGTTCTCGTAGTGCGCATAGACAGGAATAGTGTAGTAGTCGTAGCCGGAATCGGGGTTCTGTGTTTCTTCTTTCGGTGTGAAGTTTTGCTTTGGGAAGAAGAGTGACTCGTTGTCGAAGGGGTACAGCGTATTGATCAATTGCGGAACGACTTCTGGGCTGAATTTTTTCATGGGGGTGTAATTACGATAGTGCACGTGAATCGATCTTTCGGCATGCATGAAAGGAGCGGTCAACTGGAGGTACTGCCGGCCTTCGACCCGGACAATTGCAGGAGTGATATTCTGCGACAGGCGCTCGGAGTAGAAATCGACGGTGATCGGTTCCGGACCGACGGCCGGACGGTCGCCGCACGTCGGGATGGGGACGAGGAACGTCACGTTCTCGATGGGCGCATCCGTCCGGATCTGGAGTTCGTAGGTGTAACTGACGACCAAAAGAGACGGTTCCGTCGAGAAGCAGCCGCTCAGAAAGACCAGGGCAATGAAGAGGACGAGTGGGAGGGCGAGGGCGCGGCGGGGCATGGAAGGGAATGCTCCTTCCCGGTATAGATGTGTTCGGATACGCTCGCCGTCATAAATAGAGAGGTGTGTTACCCGACACTGACGTTGGGGGTAGGATCCACCTGCCACTCCCGATAGACCCCCGATCCCCGTATCATTTTACCGTCAGCAGGCATCCAGCCCTGCGGTTCGCCGGTGATGGTGAGGCGATACCTATCAGAATATCGATTAGAGATCCATGCATCGAAGGACTCAACCCATTCATTTACTCCCTTAATTTCAGAAGAAATCTTTACCTGCGTCCCATTCTCGTAGTACGCGTAGACGGGAATGACATAGGTGTAGAAGTAACCGGGATTGGTGCCGTATGTCTCTTCTGTCGGCGTGAAGTTCTGCTTCGGGAAGAAGAGCGACTCATTGCCGAAGGGGTGCAGCGTATCGATCAACTTTGGAATGGCGTCCGGGCTGAATTTTTCTATGGAGGTGTAATTACGATAGTTCACGTGAATCGATCCGTCGGCATGCATGAAAGGAGCGGTCAACCTGAGGTACTGCCGGCCTTCGACCCGGACAATTGCAGGAGTGATATTCTGCGACAGTTGATCTGAATAGAAATCGACGGTGATCGGTTCCGGACCGACGGCCGGACGGTCGCCGCGCGTCGGGAGGGGGACGAGGAAGGTCACGTTCTCGATGGGCGCATCTGTCCGGATCTGGAGTTCATAGGTGTAGATGGTATGCAGAAAGGATGGCTCCTGCGAAAAACAGCCGCTCAGAAAGACCAGGGCGATGACGAGGACGAGCAGGGGGGCGAGGGCGCGGCGGTGCATGAAGGGGAGTAATCTGTCCTTATAGAAAAGGGTTTGTGGAGACGGGCGGGACCAGGGAGCAACCCACCCTCAGACTCCGCCTCTCACCATCACGAGAGCGAAGAGCATCACGAAGAAGAGGACGACGAGGATGGCCACCGGCAGGAGGACAGCGACCGCGGCCCTCAGGGTCGAGGTCTCGTGGAGTTCCCTGACACCGATGATGACGAGGGCCGCCGTCCAGATCCACGCGATGAGGCCGATCAGGGGAATCCAGCCGAGGAGCAGGCCGGGGGTGGCGCCGTACGCCAGGGCCCTGAACGTCTGCTCGATGCTCTTCCCGCCGACGACGAGGGCGACGAAGAGGTGGAAGACCATGCAGGCGAGGAAGAAGAGAACGGTCCCGCCGATCAGTTCGCCGATGACAAATGTGATCCCGTCAAACACAAGCGCCGCGGCGTTCCCGCCGGATGTTAAGGTGTAGGAGAAGAGCCAGCCAATGATGAAAATGGTGAGGAGGGTTAAGTTGATGGCGAGGAGGACGACAAAGTATTTGAGGACGTCGCCAGGGTCGTCGGATCGTGCATTCCTGAACGCCTCCACAGGGTGCATGACGAACCCTTTCACCTTTTCGATGATTCGGGGCGGCATGATAGGAGTAGAGAGCACCGGGATTTATTTTTTCGGCTTTGTTGAAATCCTCATGTTCAGGTTGATGTCTCTCTCCCTTCCATGAGAGTAGACGCGGATCTACCGCCTTCCCCCTACTACCTGCCGGGGGGCGGCGGCCCCCCCGGACCCCCAGTTGAGATTGGCCCGGGAAGAGCGAACAGGGTATTCAGAGGAGGGAGATTGCCGTATCCCCCCAATCCTGAGCGGGGGCCCGGGGGCGTAGTCCCCCGGCGCAGGCACACCAGAAAAAGTTTTCAACAGAGCCATTTTTTCTGAAAAATATCAGACACGATGGGCTCTTCTCCAAGAGGAGGTGTACCCGTCTCACTCGAACGAGAGGTACCCGTCCACCACCGTCTCCCCCGCGACCTTCCTGAAGGCGGCGAGGTCGGCGAAGGGCCGCTTCGCAAGGACCGTGACCGCCGTCTTCTTGCCGACGCCGGGGATACTGCGGATCGCCGACGGGGGGAGAGTGTTCACCTCGATCGGGGCCGGGAGGGCGGTGATCGACCGCATGCCCCAGTCGACGACGACGGCGTCGGTGACCGTCCCTTCGGGGAGGGAAAGGGGGAGGCCGACAAGGATGGGGTACGACCCCATCTGCCGGCCGAAACTCGTCTGCCCCGATATCTCGACCCCGACGTTGGAGAGGAGGGTGCCTGCCGGGAAGACCCTTCTCAGCATGGGGAGGTCGAATTCCTTCCTCACCCACTCCTTAAAAGCGCGGAACGCCCCTTCGTGCTTCCCGAGAGTATTCTCCTCGTAGGCCCGCGTGCCCATGAAGGGCATCAACTGCCTGATGTTCACCCGCCGCACCTGGAGGCCGGCGGCGAGCACCCTCTCCAGGAAGGCGCGGTTTTGGGCATAGGTCTCCGCGGTCTCCCCGGCAAGGCCGCAGACGAAGTTGAGGCCGGGCAGGAGATCGGGGACGCCGTCACGCCGGCCGCCGCCCACCTCGTTGACGATCTCGATCGCCCGGAAGACCTCGTCCGGGAGTGCCTTGAGGTTGTTCGCCCGGATCACCGCGGGGTCGGCGGTCTCCATGCCGAAGGCGGCGACGTCGCCCGGCGTGTGGCCGGCCACGATCGCGGCGAGGGCCTCGCGGCTCTCCTCCTCGTGTCGGGCGATGGTGCCGGGATTCACATTGTCGATGTGGAGGGTCTGCAGGTCGGGCGCGGCCACCCTGATGCGGGCGAAGAGGTCGGCAAGGAGGTCGGGACGCGGCCTCGGGAACTCGTCCCCGCCGCCCGTGCCGAAGGCGAGGAGGTCGGGTTGCCTGCCGAGTCTGAAGTGGCGGGCGCCCGCGGCGTACAGCGCCGCCACCTCCGCGGCGACGCCGGCGGCGGAGCGGTAGCGCGGCAGACCGTAGAAGGGTTCGGTGCAGAAGGAGCACCCGCCGCCGGCGGCGCGGGAGCACCCCCGTGCAGTCTCCAGTTCGCACATCACCCGCGGAAAGAGGGGGTGCTGTCCGATCACCGGGGCGCCGAGGACACTCCACCGGTCGATATCCGCGTATTCGGCCGTCCCTGCCGGTTCCCCGCCGGAGAGGAGGGAGTCGAGGGCGGCGGACGGCGAGCCAGCGAGCAGGTGGTCGAACCCTGCCGCGGCAGTTTCCACGGCCTTCTTCCCCCCCTGCGGGGAGTAGCCAAAGCCTATCGGCCCGCCGAGCACCTTCTCGGGGCCGCGGACCTGCACGCCGATCTGCGAGAGTTCGATGAGGGTGGCGGGCGTCCCCGCGAGGTACTTCCCCGGCACCGTGATCCCGGCGATCACCAGAAGAAGGGATGCGTCGTTGAAAGTCCTGAGGACGGCGGGGTTCTTCCTGACGGCATCGATCGTCGTGTACCTGACGGTATAACCGTGTTCGACGAGCACGCCGGCGCAGTACCTGATATAGGGGGAGATGTACGGGGGGACGCCCAGGCACGCGGGTTCGTCCACGTACCCGTCCAGAATGACGGCGTCAGATGTCATGGCCGAGGAGGGCAAGGAGACGCCGCGCCCAGGCGAGTTTGCCCCGCTTCACCGGGTCGACACCGGGGTCATCGAGATCGAAGCCGACGAGGGAGACCTGCACCGCACCGAGGGCATGGGCGGCGAAGGCCGCGCGGTCGCCGTCGGAGAAACCGCCGAAGTTGTGGATGCTGTCGAAGGGAGCGGCCTGCGTCGTGCCGACAAGAGGGCCGGGCAGTTTCGACACCCAGTAACGGAGAAGAGGGATGTTGTCGCCGTGGGCATGGACGACGACGACCGTCCCCTCCCTGTTCATCGCGACCAGACTGTCAGTCGCCCCGTCGAGGTCGGTGAAGACGGCGGCGGGCCTGATGCCGCGGCCGTACAGCACGTCCGCGGCGGCGTCGGCCGCAAAGACCGTCCCATCGACCCTGCCGATCTCGGCGGGGAGGGAGGGTGCGTTCCCGCAGACCGTGACCGTCTTCCCCCGGCAAAGGTCTTCGAGGAGGGCGAGGTCGTCGCGGGGGAGGAGGGCGGCGAGGATACGCGCCGCCTCCTCGTCTCCCGCCCGGTCGAAGGCAAAATAGTCCAGGATCTCTTCGTAGAAGGGCTCCCACTCCTCAAACTTCATGCTTGGCCTCGTTCTCCAGGCCAACGATCCGGCGGATCTTCTTCAGGATGGGCTCGATGATCAGGTCGAGGAGTTCCTCCTTCTCCTTCACCATCGAGAAATAGGTGAGAGGTATGGCCGCCGCCGCCATGGTTGCGTGACCGCCGGCCTCGCCTATCCCGGCAAAAGCCTCCTCCAGCACCTTGCCGATATGGATCCTGATGTCCCTGTTCCTGGCCGAGAAGATGATGTTTATATCGGTGATCCCGTAGACGATGGCGGTATTCACTCCCTCCAGGTTGATGAGGGCGTCGGCGGCCTGCGGCACGGCGTCCCTGTTGCGGAGATATCCGACATTCGTGAAGAGATAGCCGGAGACGACCTCGCGGCCCCGGATCGCGTTCCCGAGGACGTCGAGGGTCTCCTGCGAGACGGACGGCGACATGATCTTGTCGAGAATGTCGCGGTCGGTGAGGGGCAGGAGGAAGGCGGCGTAGTTGAGGTCCTGCGGCGTGATGTTCCGCCTGAAGTCCCGGGTGTCGGCCCGTATCCCGTAGAGGAGAGCGGTCGCCACCTTCGTGTCCACCGGGAGGTCGAGTTCCTGGAGGTACTGCGTCATGATGCTTGCCGTCGCCCCCATCCCCGGCCTGATGTCCACGAACTCGACCTTGGTGGTGTCGTGGGTACCGTTCTTGTGGTGGTCGATGATGATGTTCACCCGTGCGTCCTTGCCGAGGGCATTGTTCGAGCCCGGCGCCGTGGAGTCGACAAGGGCGAGGTGTTCGCAGGCGGCGAGGATCTCGGGCGAGATCTTCTCCATCTTGATGTCGAGAAGGTTGACGAAGGCCCGGTTTTCCTGGTGGCCGATATTGCCGTCATAGAGAATACGGGAGACGAGTTTTCCTCCCGAGGCGTCGTGGGCAATCGCCGCAAGGGCCATCGCGCTCGATACCGAGTCGGGGTCGGGGTTCGTGTGGGTGACGATCCCGAGGGTGCCCTCCCAGGACCCGAGGAGAGCGGAGAGCCGCCGCGCGATGCGCGAGGCAGAGAGCCTCCTGATGTGGTGGACGGCGGTCTTGGCGATGACTTCCTGAGGATAGAGGACGACATCGGCCCCTGCGCTCTCGAGCATGTCCTTGCCCACCGGGTCGGTGGCGCGGGCGATCACATGCGCAGGAGGATATTTTGCTTTTGCAGTCCGCACTGCAGAAAGATTGGCGTCCTTGTCATTGGAGAGGACAAAAATGACTTCAGGAACAGGTAGATCGTCAAAAGCGTTCGGTTCTTGCATATCCCGGACGATCGCGTCGTATTTCTGATCGCGAAGATCTTCGACGCGCTTCTCGTCCCGGTCGAGGATTAATATTGAATCGGTTTCCTTGAGCAGCTCCTCAACAACGTTGTATCCTGTGCTTCCGCAGCCGCATATCAGGTATTTTACGATCTTCCCGGGAGACCCGGGCTGAGCCGCATCGGCCATCACAGAATATGGGATCTCTGGAGATAACAACTCATCGCCGCAATATTTATATGCAAACGCGCCCAATATGGTAGAGTCAAAGCACAGAGGGCCTGTAGCTTAGTTTGGCATAGCGGCGGACTCTTAATCCGCAGGCCAGGGGTTCAAATCCCTTCAGGCCCGTTCTTTGTATTCTTCTCTTCTGGTCATTCATTCACGATATCGCCGCACTGTTTTGATCTCGGACCGTGGTCTCTCCCCTGTATTCAGGCCAGTTATTTCGGCGAAAAGCTTCGATATTCTATTCACGACCCGGGATACGTTCCGGGAAGAAAGAACTACAGAGACAAATCAAAGGCCCCGGGGTGTTGCATGTCAGAGCATGAGGGCGTGGGCCCCGCGGGACACGGCCCGGGTCAAATACGCCCGGATCTGCCCCCAGTAGAGGGATCCCACCACCCTTTCAGGGCCATAACGGGGAGATCCGGCGATCCTGGCATACCGGGGGCCGTTGGCAGAACAGAATGAAATCCGGCAGGACTCAACGCCCTCTGGCCGTCGATATGATTACGGGTAAGGCCCCCCCCCACTCCCGGCTCCCAGGTGCCGGGGAAGAGGAGGGAAAGGGGTCGGAATGTGTCCCGATCCGGGCTCTGAAGATTTCCCCGGTACGGGCTCTGTAGAATCGGGCATGAACCCCTGGCTCAAGCATACGTGATGAAAATTTCTCGTTGCAGTTCTCCTGAGTGCGGAGGGATACTTGATTCCTCTCCTTGCAACAGGGCACCTGAAGGATACTGTTCAATT
>NZ_JAQVNX010000051.1 GCF_028702905.1 Methanofollis sp. | reverse complement strand
GGGGTTATAAGCCTTATAATATCAAATAGTTTTCGGTAGATGAGATCATATCAAAAGGGGTTCCGCTTTCACCCCCGGCCTGAAGGCCGGGGTCCTCCCGCTCCACCCCTTTACCCCGCAAGATAGAGGTCATCCCAAAACGGATCATAACCCTCTGTCATGTTGATGGAATGACCTGCATTCGTCTCTGTAAAATCCTGTTCTGGTGGTTGTGCCGGGAGACGCCGGTCCATCGCCTTCCCTCTACAGTTCGACGGCGGATGGTCCACGCTGCTTATCATGGGATCTGGGGGAGACATCGATCCGATCATGAAGTATCTCCAGAGCCCTGCATGCAGTGATATAAAGAATGAACGAGAGTTTTGGGATGACCTCAGAGACAATCGGTCTTCAGATCAGAAGAGCGGAGGAGAGCGGTGCCGCACCTCGTAGAGATGACTCAGGAAAATACGTTACACGCCGAGAGTACGGGCCTGCACCCTCAGAACGAGTCGATCGAGATGCCGTCGAAGGACTCCGCGATCTCCCTGATCTCCTTCACGCCGAAGGCGGTCTGGACAGAGACGAGGTCGATCTCGCTCGCGCACGAGCACATGTAGTCGAGGACGTCCACCGAGAGTTCGCGGTGCTGCTGACTCTTCTTCAACTGATCCATGAGGCGCGCCATCGTCTCCGGCGGCTCCATCCGCAGCTTCGCCAGGGAGACGACGCACATGAATATCCGGGTGAGGTTCCTGTCAGGTCCGGTGATGGTGTCGAAAAAGTTCCGCAGCACCTGCGCCTGGTAGACCTCGCCGCCCATAGGTGAAAGTTTCCCCTTGCATATCAAAAAGGTATCTGTTTTGTTCCGGGGAAGAGGGGAGGGGGAGGCCCCTCACTTCCTGGTGCTCACGATCTTGATGATGTCGCCGTCCTTCAGTTCGGTGCTCTCCTTGATCCGCATGCCCGTCCTGGCGTCGACGGCGTACAGGAAGCCCTCGCCGATCTCGGTGTGGACGCGGAAGGCGAGGTCCTTCGGGGTCGAGCCCTTCTTCATCAGGAAGGCGTCGGGGAGGACGCGGCCCTGCTTGTCGGTGAAGCGGTGCTCGTCCTCCACCGGGTAGACGACGATCTGGTTGAGGAGGTCGAAGACCGCCCTGTTGAGTGCTTGCTGGACGCCGGTGCCTTCGTATTTTTCCACGAGTCCCTGCAGCTTTTCGAGGGCCGCCCTCTGCGGGGTGCTGAGCTTCGCGTCGGGCTTGATGGCGAAGGAGGTGTCGCCGGGCAGGTAGGTGATGAAGCCGCCGTCTGCCGCCATCCGCAGGGCGAGTTCGGCCGCCGCGCTCGTCGGGATGCCGCCCATCTCCTTCATCTCGTCGATGAGCGCGTCCGGGGCCATATCCATCTTGTTCGCGACAAAGATGACAGGCTTGGTCATCTCAAGCAGGCGCTCGCAGAGAGGGACGAGGTCCTCCTCGCTCGCCCGGCGCAGGTCGAGGTCGAGTTCGGCGGCGACCTCCTTGACCTCCTCGTAGGTGATGCCGAGGCCCGCGAGCACGCCGGCGACCCCCTCGTAGGCGTCGAAGGTCTTCTGCTGCGCCTGCCTCTGGAGACGGGCCCAGTGTTTGGCCAGGATGCCGTGGACCCACATCGTCATCTCGAACTTCAGGAAGGTGACGTCCCCCCGTGGATCGTGGCTGCCGGGCTCGACAGGGTTGCCCTCGGCGTCGGTGGCGCCGCTCGCGTCCACCACATGGAGGATGGCGTCGGCCTCCCTGAGGTTGTCCAGGAACTGGTTGCCAAGGCCCCTGCCCTTGTGGGCGTCGGGGACGAGCCCGGCGACGTCGACGAAGGCGACAGGCACGAAGCGCACGCCGTCGTGGCACTGGGTGCAGCCCTCGATGCCGAGCGTCTTGCACGGGCAGGTGGTGCGCACATAGGCGACGCCGTGGTTCGCGTCGATGGTGGTGAAGGGATAGTTGGCGATCTCGACCTGCGCCATGGTTGCTGCCTTAAAAAACGTGGACTTGCCGCAGTTTGGTTTGCCGGCCAATGCTAGCGTAATCATAACAATTCTCTTTTACGTTTGCACTCTTATTAATCTGGTACCATGGGATACAGCACGAGGAATACCTATTATTTCGACGCACCGGGCGCGGCGAACACGGAGGACGCCGCCCGCTTCGCGGTTGAGCGCGCACGCGAGGAGGGGATCGGCACCGTCGTCGTGGCGAGTTGCACCGGGAAGACGGCCCTCACCTTCCTCCAGGCGATGAAGGGGACCGGCCTTCGCCTGGTGGTGGTGACCCATGCCGTCGGCTTCTCCGCACCGGGCGTCTGGGAGTTCGACCAGGCGGCCGCGGAGACCCTCAGGGCGGCAGGGGCCGCGGTCGTCACCGGGACGCACGTCCTCTCCGGTCTTGAGCGCGCGATTTCCCGGTCGCCGAAGCTCGGGGGCGCGTCGCGGACCGAGGCGATCGCCGAGTCCCTCCGCCGGACCGTCGCCGTCGGCCTGAAAGTGGCCGTCGAGTGCTGCCTCATCGCCGCGGACCAGGGCGCTATCAGGGTGGACGAGGAGGTCGTGGCAGTCGGCGGGACGGCGACGGGCGCGGACACGGTCTGCGTGATCAGGCCGGCCCACACCGCGGCCTTCTTCGACCTCCAGGTGCGCGAGATCGTCGCCATGCCCAGGAACCGGTGATCGGGTGTTCGGGTCATTGCAGGAGGCGTTCAGCCTCCTTATCAGGGTCCCCCTGGTCTGGACGACCGGGATCATCATGGGCGCGGCCTTCGGTATCGACCTCATGCTGGAGTTCTCGGGGGAGACGTTCTTTGCCGGGAAGGTCCTCCTCTTCGGCCTCCTCGTCCTCCCCTTCTTTGTCGCGGGGGCCCTCGGGGCGATGCACAGGAAGGACGGGAGCCTCGCAGCCTTCCTCGAGGAAGGGAAGAAGGGCTACTTCAGGGTCCTCCTCCCGGCGATCGTCCTCGTCTTTGCGGCCGCCGTGACCCTCCTCCTCCTCGCCGCCCCGGTCGCCCTCTTCACCGGCGAGAGCGCAGTCGGGGCGATCAGTTCGGCGATCATGGGAGTGGTCCTCTCCTTCGCCTTCTTCGCGTACTTCTACGACGCCGCGGCGGTGACGGAGGAACTCGGCGTCTTCGCCTCCATCCAGAGAAGCGCGGCCCTGGTCTTCACCGACCTCTGGAACGTGCTCCTCTTCTATGCGGCGAACATCGCGGCATTCATCGGCATGGGCTTTGCAGCCCTCTTCCTCCTGACAGCCCTGCTTTACGATAAACTCGCCCCGATCGTCGAGAGCGGGGAGACCTTCGCATTCGACGCCGTCAATGCCACCGCGGCCCAGGCAGAGTTCACCGCCATCCTCGGGCCCGACGGCATCTGGGCGACCGCCCTCGTCTACGCCCTCTTCATCGCCGTCTTCGTCCCCTTCACCCTCGCCTTCAAGGCCGCCTTCTATGCCCGGCACATCAGGGAGGCCGAGGAGGAGAAGGTCGTGGGCGAATACGACGAGAAGGGCCGGTGGTACAGGTACTGAAAGAGCACCAATCTTTTTTTGGTTGGGGTTTCATCGGAGCGGGGGAGACTGCCGCTCTTCTGAGACGAGGGATACGACGGGAGGAGATCGCATTTCCCACCCTCTAAAACAGAGTATCTGAGATGATCATATCGAGGAGTGCGCCCCGTGCTGTCCGTATCCCCGGTCATATTTATGATTGCATACATCCCATGCACTATCAGGAGGGACTATAGATGCTGGTAAAATTCGATATCTACCATGATGGTGAGTTCTGGTGTGCCCGCGGCATGGGAGTGGACATCTTCACGCAGGGTAAAACGCTTGACGAACTCATGAATACTATCAAAGAGGCCGTCGAACTGCACTTTGAAGAAAATATCGATGCCGGAGAGCAGATCACGATTATATCCCTGACTGAACTTCAGGTTGGTCCAATTGCCAAAATCTCCGGTTGTTAGTGGCTTTCTTCTGGTGAAAGCACTCGGCTCGCTTGGTTATACCATCCTGCGACAGCGTGGCAGCCATGTTCAGTTGAGCAAGAACACACCTGCCGGAGAACACCGGATCACGATCCCCCTCCATGACGAGATCGCAAAAGGTACCCTGAACGATATCGTCACAAAGGTGTCGCAGTGGAATTGTATCACAAAAGAAGACTTTTTTGATCTGCTGCGATAACACGTAGTTCCTGCAGTCCACTGGTGAGACAAACTCCATCAGTCCCTCCCTGACGAGATCTCCTTGCCCTTTTGATGATGAGCCTTCTCCCTAGATCACCAGCAGCGCGAGCAGGAACGCCGCCACGCCGCCTGCCAGGGTGGCGGCGAGGTTCGTGCCCGCATTTCCGAAGACCCCCCTGTTCTCCAGGGTCGCCCCGACGACGCTGTCCACGTTCGTGCCGATGAAACCGGCGACGACCCCGACAGCGGCGATAGGGAGGGAGGCGACGCCGAGGGCGAGAGCGGCGAGGGAGACGACGACCGCCGCACCGATGGCCACGACCTCGCCAAGCACGGTCACCCCGCCGTTCGTGCCCGGCGGGACACGCTCCAGGGTGGTGATCAGGTACGGGTCGCCGCCCATCACCCCGATCTCCGAGGCGACGGTATCAGCCGCCGCGGAGGCGACGCTCCCCAGGAAGAGGGCGATGAAGGCCTCGTGCCCGGTGATGCCGAAGAGCACCGCCCCGGCCGTGGCGACGAGACCGTTTGCAAAGACATTGAAGTAGCCGCGCACGCCGCCATGGGACTGGGCCACGCCGAGGGCGTCCTTCTCGCGGTACTTGAACTTCGTCGCCGCAGAGCCCAGGATGAAGAAGACGAGCATGATGAAGAACCAGCGGACATCGGCAAAGACGATGAGGAGGAGACCGATGATCGCACCGGAAAAGAGGCCGGAAAGGTCGGCGGTCTTCAGGCGGTAGGCGAAGTACCCGAAGGTCAGGCCGATGATCGCCGCCACGGCAAGCACCCGGATGTCCACGACATAGCCAATCTCGTAGAAGAGCTGCTGCGCCATCGCCACGCCCAGGGCCTCGATCATCAGGGCGTCTTCCCTGCCCGTGAGGGCGGCGCGGAGGAGCACGGCGACAAGGACGCCGATGAGGACGGTCAGCGGGGAGAAGACCCCCACATAGTACATGGCCAGGAGTCCTCCCGCGCACCCGGTCAGGAAATAGGGGATATAGGAGCGCGGCCATCCCCCGGTAACCCGGAAGGCGTACTCGCCGGGGACGAGGATCGCCAGCGTCGAGGCAAAGACAGCGAGGGAGAGGAGGCCGAGGCCATAGAGCACCGCGGTGACGATGATCGAGACGGCGACAAACTTTGTCCCGCGGATCAGGAGGAGAACCCCGGAAACCAGGACGACAATGAGGGAAAGGAGCCACGCGGGCTGTATATGCGGGGCTACCAGAATCCCGAGTACGGCAAGGACCGCAGCGAGAGCAGGCCCAGTCTCCTGATGCATTCAGTTTTTTATTGGAACCGGGAAGAGATGAACTTTCCAGTCAGGGGCGGGCGTGCCGACTCTATTCGGCGACCCATATATTGATTTAAAAACTTGGAAACCAATAGTAAGGGAAGATGTCATCCTCGCATACGATCCCAAAGACCTATGATTTCCGGGAAGTGGAGGAACGGTGGCAGCGCACCTGGCGCGACGAGGACAACTACTTTGACCGCACCTCGACAAAGCCGCGGTTCATCATCGACACGCCCCCACCCTACCCGACAGGCAACTTCCACATAGGAAACGCCCTCAACTGGTGCTATATCGACTTCATTGCACGGTACAAGCGTATGCGGGGCTACAACGTAATGTTCCCGCAGGGCTGGGACTGCCACGGCCTGCCCACCGAGGTCAAGGTCGAGGAGATCCACGGCATCACGAAAAACGACGTCTCCCGGGAGGAGTTTCGCCGGATGTGCCGGGACCTCACCCTCAGCAACATCGAGAAGATGCGCGCCACCCTGCGGCACTGCGGGTTCTCGACCGACTGGAGCAACGAGTACATCACGATGCTCCCGAAATATTTCGGGAAGACGCAGCTCTCCTTCCTGCGGATGCTGAAGGCGGGCTACATCTACCAGAGCGAGCACCCGGTGAACTTCTGCACGCGGTGCGAGACGGCGATCGCCTTTGCCGAGGTCTCATACGAAGAGCGTGAGACAAAACTCAACTACTTCGACTTCGACGGCCTGGAGATCGCAACCACCAGACCCGAACTCCTCGCGGCCTGCGTCGCCGTCGCCGTACACCCCGACGACGAGCGCTACACGGCCCTCACAGGAAAGCACCTGACGGTCCCCCTCTTCGGCCACGAGGTGCCGGTGATCAGGGACGAGGCCGTCGACCCGTCCTTCGGGTCGGGCGCGGTGATGATCTGTACCTTCGGCGACAAGCAGGATGTCCACTGGTGGAAGCAGTACGACCTCCCCCTGAGGAAGGCCATCGACCGGAAGGGCCGGATGACCGCGATCTGCGGCCCGTACGAGGGCATGAACACGAAGGAGTGCCGCGAGGCGGTCCTCGCCGAGATGGAGAAGCGGGGTATCCTCAAAAAGCAGGAGACGATCGAGCAGAGGGTCGGCACCTGCTGGCGGTGCAAGACCCCGATCGAGATCCTATCCGAGAAGCAGTGGTTCATCAGGATCAAGCCCGAAGAGATCATGAAGGCCGCAAAAGAGGTGACGTGGTACCCCGGGCACATGTTCACCCGCCTGGAGAACTGGGTCGAGTCGATGGACTGGGACTGGTGCATCTCCAGGCAGCGGATCTTTGCCACCCCGATCCCGGTCTGGTTCTGCGCAAAGTGCGGTGAGACGGTCCTCCCTGACGAGGCCGACCTGCCTGTCGACCCGACGGTGGACAGGCCGAAGCACCCCTGCCCGAAGTGCGGGTCAGAGGAGTTTGTCGGCGAGCACGACGTCCTGGACACCTGGATGGACTCCTCGATCTCGGTGCTGAATGTCACCGGCTGGGACGGGAGCGGCACGCCCGCACTCTTCCCGGCGCAGATCCGCCCGCAGGGCCACGACATCATCAGGACCTGGGCCTTCTACACGATCCTGAGAGCGGTCGCCCTCACCGGCCAGAGGCCCTGGGACCAGATCCTGGTGAACGGCATGGTCCTCGGCGAAGACGGTTTCAAGATGTCCAAGAGCCGGAACAACATCATCCCGCCCGAGGACATCCTCAAGGAGTACGGCGCCGACGCCTTCCGGCAGTGGGGGGCGATGGGCGGGGCCACCGGCCAGGACATCATGTTCAACTGGAACGATGTCGTCGCCGCCTCCCGGTTCCAGACAAAGATGTGGAATATCGTCCGCTTCGTGCTCACCCAGCTCGAACGCGAGGGTGTCCCCGACGACACACCGGTGACCGAACTCCTGGACCGCTGGCTCCTTGCAAAACTGACGGAGACGGCTGCCGAGGTGACGGACGCCCTGGAGACCTGCCAGTTCGACCAGGGCCTCAAGGCGATCCGGGACTTCACGAAGAACATCCTGGCGGACGACTATATCGAGCTCGTGAAAGGACGGCTCTACTCCGACGCCCCCGAGCGTGCGAGTGCCTGCCGCGCCCTCGCCATCACGATGGACGCCCTCTGCAAGATGCTCGCCCCCTACACCCCGCACTTTGCCGAGGAGTGCTGGGCCCAGTTCAGGGAGGAGTCTGTTCTGAAGCAGCCATGGGTCGACCTCGCCTTCGCGGACGCGGAGGCAGAGGGGCTCGGGGACCATGTGGTCGCGCTGACGGCCGAACTCAGGCGGTACAAGCACGACCTCGGTCTTGCCCTGAACGCTCCCTTCGGCAGGATGAACATCTATGCCCCTGAGTCCATCGACGACTGCGGCGACGTGGCGCGGGCCCTGAATGCGACGGTCGCCTGGAAGACGGGCGAGCCGAAGCTGGAGAAGGCGGTGGCCGGCGTCGAGTTCAACAAGGCGGTGATCGGCCCGGCCCTCCGCAAGCAGGCGAAGGCCTTCATGGCGGCAGTCGAGGCCCTGCCGGCAGAGCAGCTCGTCACCCCCCCGGCAACCGTCACCATCGACGGCGAGGAGGTGGCTGTCCCGGAGAATGCCTTCACCCCGACCTTCACCTACCAGGTGGAGGGCGAGGCCGTGGACGTGCTCACCCTGGGCGACGTCACCGTCACCCTGCGGCGGGAGTGAATACAGGCAACATCTCTTTTTTCAACGCGTAATCCCGTTCCCGCAACTTCTATCATCCCGGAAAGGGACGATCCTGTATGTACAGACACAAAACAGAGGGGACGTAATGCCGCGTGAAGCGCTCTATGTGGGGCTTGCCTGCCTCGTCGCGGCCGCGGCCCTCTGGTTTCTCACGGCCAACCTCACGGTGAGCGGCCTCCTCGCCCTCATCGGCATCGTCCTCGTCCTCCTCGGAATGCAGACGTCGGAATATACAGAGGAACCGGAGGACGACGAGGAGACAGACCGGGAGGAATAACCCCCACATATCTCATGAGACAAGCGCGGGTCCCCCGCCAAAATCAGGATAAGCCCCGGGAAGACAGAATAGGAAATCCCGATGGGAGACTGCCATCCCTCTCCTATCCTGATGATCTTTCCTCAAAAAAAGGGTCGGCGAGATCCTGGAAGGGCTATCGCCGTGACCCGGCCCGCCGCCTGATCTCGGCGGCGACAAAGTCGAGCACCGCCTTTTTTTCGAGCATCGCGTCGACGAGGACGAAGCGATCGGGCTCGGCCTCCGCAAACCGAAGATAGTTTGCCTGGACCGCGGCGAGGACGGCCGCCTCCTCGAAGTGTTCCTTGTGCTCCTTGAGCCGGGTGACCGCCGCCTCCACCGGGAGGACGCAGAGGAAGGTGAGGTCCGGGACGACGGTGAAGGGGGCGTGGACGGCCCGCAGCCAGCCTTCGGGGTCGGGCATCGTCCCCTCCAGAGTCACGGCCTGGTACGCGTACCGGGAGTCCGAGTACCTGTCTGAGATGACGATCTTCCCCGCCGCCAGGGCCGGCCTGACGACATGGGTGAGGTGGGCGGCATGGTCGGCGACAAAGAGGAGGCACTCGGTGACGGGGTCGCGGTTCTCGGCGATCGCGCGCCGCACCGCCTCGCCCACCCAGGTGGCGCCGGGCTCGCGGGTGACCACCGGGTCGAGGTCGGCGAGGGCGCCGGCAAGGCCGGCGACGAGGGTGCTCTTCCCGCTCCCGTCGATCCCCTCGACGGTCACGAGCATTTCCGCCCCTCCTCCACCCATGCGCGGGGGATCGTCCCCCTGTGCACGCCCGTCGCCACGATGGCGCCGTCGAACCCCGCACCCTCAAGGACGTCGAGGTCGCGCACCCCGGCGACGCCCCCTCCCCAGAGGAGGCGGCCCGGATAGGCGGCGCGGATCTCCTCAAGGTCGGCGGGCAGGCCGCAGCCCGTCCCGACGCCCCCGATATTCAGAAGGATGCACCCGGCGAAGGGGAGGTCTGCCGCCCTCTTCAGCACGGCGACCGGGGCCTCGCCCGACGGGATCACCAGCCCGCCCTTCACGTCGACAGAGAGGAAAGAGCCCGGATAGCGTGCGAGGTCTTCGCCTGCGGTCTCGGTCCCGACGACATTGACGACCCCGTCCATCAGGTCGGCCGGGCCGCGGCACCCCCTGTCGACATAACACCTGTCCACCATGCCGGCAAGACGCCTGATCACATTTTCGTGGTCGCCGACGCCCTCGATACGGTCGAGGTCAGCGATATAGAGGCACTTCGGCGCGAGGTCCTCGCAGTAGGCGACAGGCTCGGCCGAGCGCGCCAGACCCCATGTGAGAGGGGCATAGGTCTCCCGCTCCCCCTTCGCCCCATGGACGACAGAACCGCTCTTCAGGTCCATTGCAAGAATACATTCCATGACTTCAACGCAATCACTATTAGGATTAAAGATCATTAATTCCTATGCGATTATTGGTCAGCCCTAGCAGTATTGAGGAGGCCCAATCCGCACTCGCAGCCGACATCATCGACGTGAAAAAACCGTCAGAAGGATCGCTCGGCGCCAACTTCCCCTGGGTGATCCGTGGGATCAAGGAGATGGCGGAAAAACCGGTCAGTGCTGCCATAGGCGATTTTGATTACAAACCTGGATGCGCAGCCCTTGCAGCATACGGGGCGGCGTGCGCTGGTGCTGACTATATCAAGGTCGGGCTCATGTTCGACGGCAGGGATAAAGCCTACGAACTGAGCAAGGCCGTTGTGAAAGCGGTTAAGGACGAATTCCCGGAGAAAACCGTCGTTATCGCCGCGTATTCCGATTACGAGAGGCTCGGCACGATCTCTCCCTTCGTCGCCGCCGAAGCGGCAGCCGAAGCAGGCGCCGACGTCGCCATGATCGACACCGGCAGAAAAGACGGAAAGAGCACCTTCTCGTTCATGGACGCGGACACCCTTGCCACCTTTACCGAACAGAACCGCAGCCTCGGGGTGGCGACGGCCCTTGCAGGTTCGCTGAAATTTGAAGACCTCACCACCCTCAAGACCATCGACCCCGAGATCATCGGGGTGCGCGGCATGGTCTGCGGCGGTGACCGGACCAATGCCATCCGCCCCGAACTGGTGGAAAAGGCACTTGCCATGATCAGGTGAGCATGATGTATGGTGAAAAACTGAACGTGCCCACGGCCCTCACCTTCGACGACGTCCTCCTTGTCCCGGCGGCGTCCTCTGTCGAACCGAGCGAGGCCGATGTCCACGCAATCTTCTCGAAGAACATTCCCCTGAATATCCCGATCGTCTCGTCCGCGATGGACACGGTGACCGAGTCCGAGATGGCCATCGCCCTTGCCCGCCTCGGCGGCATCGGCGTGATCCACAGGAATATGAAGCCTGACCGGGAAGTGGAGATGGTCAGGCGGGTGAAGCGTGCGGAAGACCTGATCGAGCGCGAGGTGCTCTCTGTCGGGCCTGACGCCACTCTCTCCGAGGTGGAGGAACTGATGAACAAGCACGGCATCGGCGGGGTGCCGGTCATCGAGAAGAACCACCTTGTCGGGATCATCTCGCGCCGCGACATCAGGGCGATCGTCCACCGCCGGGGCAAAGAGGCGGTCCGCTCGATCATGACGACGGCGCCGATCACGGCCCGCGAAGACGTCACCGCCGAAACGGCGCTGGAGACGATGTACTCGAGCAAGGTCGAGCGCCTGCCGGTCACAAACGGCGACGGGAGGCTGCTCGGCATCATCACGATGCAGGACATCCTGGAGAAGCGCGCCTATCCCCTGGCAAACAGGGACGCGGACGGGAGCCTCAGGGTCGCCGCGGCTGTCGGCCCCTTCGACTTCGAGAGGGCGATGATGCTCGACGAGGCCGGGGTGGACGCGATCGTGGTGGACTGCGCCCACGGCCACAACCTCCATGTGGTGAAGGCTGTGCGCGAGATCAAGGCGAGCGCGAAGGCCGACATCGTCGCGGGGAACATCGCCACTGCGGCGGCGGCCTCCGAACTCTCCGACACCGTCGACGGCCTGAAGGTCGGGATCGGGCCGGGCTCGATCTGCACGACCAGGATCGTGGCCGGCGTCGGCGTCCCGCAGGTTTCGGCGATCAGCAGCGTCGCCGACGTGGCAGGGCCTCTCGGCATCCCGGTCATCGCGGACGGCGGGGTCCGGTACTCGGGCGACATCGCCAAGGCGATCGCCGCGGGCGCAAACTGCGTGATGATGGGCAGTCTTCTTGCCGGGACAGACGAGGCACCTGGTCGCGTGATCGCGATGCAGGGCCGGAAGTACAAGCAGTACCGCGGCATGGGGTCGCTCGGCGTCATGAGCGGCGGCGAGTCCTCGGACCGGTACTTCCAGAAGAAGGGGATAGGCAGGACCAAGTACGTCCCCGAGGGCGTCGAAGGGGCGATCCCCTATGTCGGGAATGTCTCCGATGTCGTGTACCAGCTCGTCGGCGGCCTCAAGTCGGCGATGGGCTACACGGGTTCGGCGACGATCGAGGACCTCAGGACGAAGGGGATGTTTGTCAGGATCACCGCGGCCGGCATGGGCGAGTCCCACCCGCACAACATCCTCATCACCGACGAGGCCCCGAACTACCGGCTGATGAGCTGATATCATCCCCATTTATATTTTATGAACACTAACATCTGGTAAGGATGCTCGATAACGGTGAAGTCTCCCGCCTCCTTGATATCCTCGGGAACAGGAACAGGAGGCGGATCATCGATCTTCTCAGGCTGAAGCCCTGCTTTGTCACCGAGATCTCGGACAAACTGATGATCTCGCCGAAGGCGGTGATCGAACACCTGCAGATGATGGAGCAGGAGGAGATCCTCTCTTCGTTCCACGACGACCGCCGGCGGAAGTATTATTGTCTGGTACGCGAGATCAGGGTCGATGTGAGGCTTGAGGGGAACGAGACGGCCCCTTTCCCCCGGCCGGGAGAGAGCAGGGGGGCGAAATATCTCACCGCGCTCTTCATGCTCACCAGGATGCTCCGCACGCGGGACAATCTCATCGCAAACCTCGAAGAGATCGAGCGGGACATCGAGGTCAAGATGAATGATGTGGTGAAGTACAGCAGGGAGATCCTCTCGAACGAGACCGAGATGGACCTGGTGCTGGCCCTTGCCCACTGCACCCTCACCCTGCAGGACCTCGAAGAGTACACCGGTCTCGAAGCCGAACCGGTGGAAGCGATGCTCGAAGATCTGATCGGAAAAGGGATCGTGGAACAGAACGGGAAAGAGTATATGCTGCGTGTTTCCTATGCCGAACAACCCTTATGACGAAATTTTCAAGAGCCTGGCAAAGATCCTCGGCGAGATGACGGGCGAGAACGGCGAACCGCCGCGGATCATCGGGTGCACGATCATCGCCGGCGGTGGGGTGCCGCACCGGGAGGAGGAGATGCCCGAGGACGACGACGGCATCGACTACGAGGTGGTCGAGGGCGAGGACTGTGTCTATGTCACGGCAGAGGTCCCGCCGGAGGCAGAGATCGCGGCCGAGTTCGGGCCCCGCGAGGTGACGTTGACGGTCGGCGATGCGACGGAGACGATCGACTTCGAGGCCGAGATCGACGGGGAAGGGAGTTCGTACTCGGTCAACAACGGCATCCTCGACGTCGTCTGCAGGAAGGCCGGGAAAACGGCCTGAAACGTTTTTTATTTTTTTATTCCGGGAGATTGGTCCACGGATCTCCTCAAAGAAGATACCGGGAGAGGTTCGTAGGCGCTGATCGACCTCCTCCCCGCCGGGCGCCCGGGTCTTCATCGACGGTGCCGAGTACGGAACCACCTCAGAGACCACGGGCAGTCTCACCGTACCCGATATCCGCATCGGCACCCGGCAGGTGAAAGTCCTCAAGGATGGCTACGCTCCGTTCACCGCCACCGTAACAATCGAGAAAGACCGGACGACCTCCCTCACCGCGACCCTGAACAACGACGACCTGGAAGGGAACGGCCTGGAAGGGGACGACCTGCTCGACGATGAAGAGACAAACAGCTTCATCGACGGCTTCGGCAACCGCCACACCACCGACCCGCCTCTCGTCGACACCGATGGCGAAGCGGCCGGCTTCCCCACCACCATCACTTCTTCACGAAACCGGCGATAGAGGGGCAACCTGCTACAAAAGAGATAAAAATTCGTCAGGAGAGATCCCCGCCTGAAAGAGAATTGCCTGAAGCGTCTTTGGAGCAAGCGTCTTTCCAGAGTGGACAGGAACGGTGACGATGATACCACGCTCTGGATGGTGGAGGTACTGGTGGCTGCCCCGCATGCCGACCTCCTCAAAGCCCGCTCGCTTCAAGGCCCGGACCACTTTCTCCCCCGTTGCTCTCGGGAGCTTCATGCTGCGTTGCTCGTATTCAGGGGTACAGATACCTCAACAGGAATGGGCTTCCCTAACTTTCTGGCGACCTCGATATACCCCGAGATTGCTTCTTCAATATGTGCCAGCGCCTCTTCCCAGGTAGACCCCTCGCTGATGCAACCCGGGAGGGAGGGGACCGTTACGGTGTACCCTCCGTCTTCATTCTGCTCCATAAGAACGGTGTAGCGGAGACGAATATCAGACAATCGATCCCTCCACAGGTGAATAGTATCTGGCACTATATAGGAGTTCTGCAAATGAGTGTCGCCCCGGAAACCCTGCCGGCAAAGGCAGCGAAGGCGTAAAAAATCCCAATGTATGGGTTTGTAGAAATCCTCTGGATGGCCATCTCTGCGGGGGGCCGACCGCTCGAAGACCTACGGTCAACGGCAAATCAGAGGTTTGCCAGAACAAGAAAATCTTCGATTTTCCCGTTTTCTCAAGCTCGCTATCGCTC
>NZ_JAQVNX010000050.1 GCF_028702905.1 Methanofollis sp. | reverse complement strand
CGGGCCCGACCCGGCCCCCGGGCCGGATCCCTCATATCTTTTTTCTCTACGGCGTACAACGTCGGTACCATATCCTCATCCTCCCTCCTGATCGCACAGGTTAAATACAACAATGCACAACAGTATACAACGATGTACTGCACGAGGCACACTGTCATCCCCGCGGGCTACAGGCCCGCCACCCCGGCATCACCCTGGCGCTGGTGACCGTCACACTTTTTTCATCTCCAGAGCACAGCCCGCCGAATACCTCACAACCCAGATATCATGAAGTCACGCGACATTGCCATTGCAGGTATCCTGCTTGCCACCGGCGCGATCATGCGCTATATCTCCCTGGTGATCCCGGGCCCGATCGTCTCGAACCTGGTCATCGCCTTCTACTGCCTTGCGATCATCCTCATCGTCCCGGCCTTCGGCGAGGCCGTCGGTATCGGCGTCGTCGCCGGGATCGTCTGCGCTCTCGTCAGCCACTCGCTCTTCCCGCCCGCAAACCTCATCTCAGAACCCGTCGGCGCGGCCGTCGGCCTCCTCGCCTACATGGCGCTGAAAGGGCGGGTCGGCATGGCACCCGGCATCGCCACCCTCCTGGCGACCCTTGCCTCGGGAGCGACCTTCGTCGCCGTCGCCGCCCTTGCCATCGCCCCGACGATCCTGACGAAGTTCCCCTCGATCGGGGCCTTCGTTCTGGTGACCGCACCGATCGTCGTTCTGACCGCGGTAGTAAACGCCGGGATCGCCCAGGCGCTCTTCATCCCCGCGTCCCGCGCCCTCACACGGGAGAGAGGCCTATGATCCGGTTGGACGGCCTCACCTACACCTATCCGGGCGCAGAAGCCCCGGCCCTGAAGGGCGTCGACCTCACGGTCGGGGCAGGCGAACTCGTCCTCCTTACCGGCCCGACAGGGGCCGGAAAGACCACGCTCTGCCGCGCCGCAGGCGGCGTCCTCGCCCACGGATACGGCGGCACCATGGAGGGAAAGGTCAGGATCGCCGGGAAGGACGCGGCCGCCTACCGGGGCATGGAGGATGTCGCCTCTGTCGCGGGCATGACCTTCGACGATGCCGACGCCCAGCTCATCCTCTCCACTGTCGAAGAGGAGATCGCGTCGGCCTGCGGCGAGGGGACGGACACCGCGGAGATCCTTGCAATGATGGGCCTCCTCCACCTCAGGGAGAGGGCGCCGCACACCCTCTCCGGCGGGGAAAAACAGCGGGCTGTCCTCGGCGCGGCTATCGCGGGCATGAGGGCCGTGCTGATCCTTGACGAACCCGCGGCCGAACTCGACCCGGCCCATGTGGCGAGAGTGGCCGGGATCCTTGCCGCCCTGAAGGAGAAGGGCACCGCGATCCTCCTTGCTGAGAACACGCCCGGCCCCTTCGCCGCGATCGCCGACCGCGTCGTCAGGCTCGAAGGGGGGCGGGTCGCCGCCAGGGCAGGCCAGTCACCGGTTCCGGCCGGGAGGCGGGCAGAGGCCGCACCGGCCGGAGAGCCCGCGATCAGGATCGCCGGCCTCGCCCACTCTTATGGCAGCGGTTTTTCCCTCGGCCCCATCGACCTTGTCGTCAGGGCAGGGGAGTGCGTGGCGATCACCGGCGAGAACGGTTCAGGAAAGACCACCCTGATCAGGCACCTGAACGGCCTCCTCCTCCCAGAGAAGGGAATGGTCGAGGTCTGCGGCATGGACACGAAACAGCACCCTGTCGCCGCCCTCGCCCGGAAGGTCGGCCTCGTCTTCCAGAACCCGGACACCATGCTCTTCGAGGAGACGGCAGAGCGCGAGGTCCTCTTCGGGGCGCGGAACACCGGCGTCCCCGACCCGGCAGGGGCGGCACGGGCGGCCCTCTCGGCAGTCGGCCTCCTTGCGCGGAAGGACGCCTACCCCCGCCACCTCAGCCGCGGCGAAAGGCAGCGCCTCGCCGTTGCCTGCGTCCTTGCGATGGACCCCGCGGTGATCGTCCTCGACGAACCGACCACCGGGCTTGCGCCCGAGGAGGCGGGCATCGTCATGGACCACCTGCAGCGCCTCTGCAGGGAGGGGAAGGCCGTCGTCATGGTCACCCACGACCACGGACTTGCGGCGCGGTATGCCGGCCGGACCATCAGGATGGAAAAAGGACAGGTCGTCGAAGACACCATACACAGAGCGGAGACATGCAGGAGATCTTCCAGTACAGGAACGGCACAGGCGTCCTCCACCGCATGAACCCGGTCGCGAAGATCGGCGGCGTCGCGGCGGTCGTCATCCTCGCCGTCCTCACGAGCGACCCGCTCGTCCTCGGCGGCATGGTCCTTGGCCTCGCGGCTCTCGGAGTCGTTGCAGGCACAGGAAAAGACCTGGCGCAGCAGGTCCCCCTCCTCATCTTCCTCGGCGGGTTCCTTGTCGCCGTCACCGTCCTCACCGTCCCGGAGATCGGCCTCTCCTTCGGCCTTGCCCTTGCCCTCCGCTTCTGCGCCATGGTCTTCGCCTTCCAGATCCTGGTGGCCACGACCATGCCGACCGCCCTTGTCAGGGCCCTGCGGAGGATCGGCTTTCCCGCAGACTACGCCCTGATGGCACTCGTCGCCCTGCGGTTCGTCCCCCACCTCCAGATCGAGGGGACGAAGATCAGTGAGGCGCAGGCGGCACGGGGTTTCTCGCCCGGGACAGGCGTAAGGGGCATGGTCAGGAAGGCCCTGCCGGTGCTCGTGCCCCTCATCGCCAACGCCCTCGGGAAGGCCGAGGTGATCGGACTGACCATCGACCTGCGGAGGCTGCGGGAACACCTCTGATCCCGGACAGGTTGATATCAGGTGCGCCTCAGGGACTTCCCGGGATCGAGAGAATCGAGAAAAATATCCCACAATTTTGATCTCTGCTCGATTTAAATGGATTATTTCCCATAGGGCCGAACAGACAGATATAAAAATGACTGCAGGCGATACCCTCAACATGAAAGGGGAAACAGCCCTGGGCATCATCACAGTTCTGACATTTCTCTTCATACTCGTCTTCCTCCTCGCCACCAGCGGGGCAGGCGGAGAAACAGCCGTCCCCACCACAGACACCGGCGCGGCGGTGGTGACCCCTGCATCGGCACAGACACCGGCACCCCTGCCCACATATACCCCGGCAGGGGAAACTGCCGATCCGGTCACCGGCAGATGGGTCTCTGACCCCCCCTCCCACGAAGAACTCGTCCTCGACCCTGACGGCACCGGCACCCTCACGGCCGTCCCCGAGAACCTCACAGGGGAGGCACGCACGCATGCGGTGGTCTGGGAGGAGGACACGGCCACCAGGGTCGAAGGAATGCGCACGTACCGCCTCACCGTCCTCGGCAATACCGAATCCATCCTCTACCTCAGGAACAGGACCGACACCCTCTCCAGAAACGGCCTCGGGATCGCCCTGACGTACACGCGGTCTCCATAACACAGGTTTTTCTCCGCAGGGGAGGATATCTGCAGGCATGATCCCGCAGCCACCATTCCTGCCCATGACCCGCGAGGAGGCCGACGCACTCGGCATCGGGGAGTTCGACGTCATCCTCATTACGGGCGACGCCTATGTCGACCACCCCTCCTTCGGGACCGCGATCATCGGGAGAGTGCTCTGGGACGCGGGCTACAAAGTCGGCGTCATCGCGCAGCCGGACTGGAAAAATCCTGACGACTTCCTCAGTCTCGGCAGGCCCAGGCTCTTTTTCAGCATCTCCTCAGGGAACGTGGACTCGATGGTCAACGCCTTCACGCCGCGGAAGAAGAGGCGGAGTACAGACGCCTACTCCCCGGGCGGGCGGCCCCGCCGTCCTGACAGGGCGGTGATCGTCTACGCGAACATGGTCAGGTCCCTCTTTCCGGGCACCCCGATCATCCTCGGGGGCATCGAGGCAAGCCTGCGCCGCTTCGCCCACTACGACCACTGGTCTGACTCGGTCCGCCAGGCGATCCTTGCCGACGCCCCCGCAGACGCCCTCGTCTACGGGATGGGGGAGAGGCAGGTCGTCGAGATCGCCGGGCGCCTTGCCGCAGGAAAGGATCTGCTGGGGATCAGGGGAACCGCCGCGACGATCTCTGTCGCTGAGTGGCGGGAGACAGATCCCGCGGGGATGGTCGTCATCCCCGGCTACCCGGAGGTGCGCGAGAGCCCGGAGGCCTATGCCCGGGCCTTCGCCCTCCATGCACGGGAGCAGGATCCCATCCGCGGCAGGACGGTCGTCCAGCCCCACCCGAAGACCGTGGTCGTCCAGTACCCGCCGGCCATCCCCCTCTCCACCGCCGAACTTGACCATGTCTACGCACTCCCGTACACCCGGGCCGCGCACCCGTCGTACAGGGAACCGGTCCCTGCCCTCGAACCGGTGCAGTTCTCCATCACCACACACCGCGGCTGCTTCGGCTCCTGCTCCTTCTGCGCCCTCACCCACCACCAGGGCCGGATCATCCAGAGCCGGAGCCCTGCCTCGATCCTCGCCGAGGCGCGGCGCCTCGCAGCAATGCACGAGTTCAAAGGCGTGATCCAGGACGTCGGCGGGCCGACAGCTGACATGTACGGCCTCTCCTGCTCACAGTGGGAGGAGCATGGCGCCTGCCCGGACAGGCGGTGCAGCCCGGACTGCCCGAACCTTGCGACCTCGCATGCCGCCCAGATAGACCTCTTGCGCCGACTGCGGACACTTTCAGGGGTGCGGCAGGTGCACATCCAGTCAGGGATCAGGTACGACCTCGCCCTCGCAGACCCCGCGTACATCGACGAGATCGCCGCACACCATGTCTCCGGCCACCTCAAGGTCGCCCCCGAGCACATTGCAGAACAGGTGACCAACCTCATGAACAAACCGGGCAGGGAAGTCTTCGACCGCTTCAGGGAGCGCTTTGCGGCGGCGAGCAGGAAAACAGGAAAGGAACAGTACCTCCTCCCGTACCTCATGTCAGGCCATCCCGGTTGCACCATCCGGGACAGCATTGAACTCGCCGAGTACATCAGGGACAACCGCCTGTACACCGAGCAGGTGCAGGACTTTACCCCGACGCCGATGACCCGCTCGACCTGCATGTACGCCACCGGCATCGACCCCATGACGATGGAACGGGTCCATGTCCCGGCAGGGCGGGAGAAGGAGATCCAGCGGGCGCTCCTCCAGTACAGGGACCCGAAGAACCGCGGGCTTGTCGCGGAAGGGCTGCGTCAGGCAGGTCGGGAAGACCTCATCGGCAGCGGTTGGGCCTGCCTCATCCCGGCACGGCATGAAAGACCGGAGAAGGTGAGGACGGAGACACAGAAGTGGAGCGGGCGCAGGCGATGACGCCATCGGATTATTGTCAGGGAAGGCCCACACATTCAGGTATGGATGCCGGAGATACGCTCATCATGGTCGTCCATGGTCCCGACCCCTTTGACTGCGGGGACGTCGGGCGACTTCTTGCATCCCTCGGCGATGTGCGCATCATCGTCGCCGGGGTGATGGGCCGGACCGCCGCGGAGGAGTCGGGCCTCCCCTGCGAGTACTGCGGCGTCCCCCCGAGCCAGGTGCTCGCCCGCCTCGACGGCCCTGCCTTCCTCCTCAACCGCGGGAAGACCCCTGAATCAGGCAGGATCTTTGGCAGGATCGTCGCCGGGCGACTCGGGCGCGGCCTTGTTCACATCGAATGCACCCCCGGGACGGTCTTCTGCTGGAACGACGGGGACACCGCCCTTGCAGCACGCCTCGCCACACTCCTCGATTATACGGTCGAGGAGGTCAGGGCCGCACCGCCGGACAGCGGTTCTGTGCGGGAGATCGGGGGGTGCGCCCCGGGAGAACCGGTCTTTGTCAACGGGATCGTCATCGGGAGAGCGACAGGGCCGGAGGTCGTTCTCAGGGAGAGAGGCGATCGGATTGAGGCCGTGAGCGGGATCGAGATCAAGGAGCATGGTCTGGAGAAACTTTTCCGCTCAGGGCCGGTCTCCCTTGCCCATGCCTGGTGCAAGAGCGGGCAGATCAGGCAACGGCCGCCGACCGGCGGCAGACAGGTGCAGGGGGAGGGGCGGGTGATCGTCCTCGACCACTGCGGCCACCGCTTCTATGAACGGCTCGCCCCTGAAACCTGCGGCGTGCTCGCCATAGGCGACGACACCACAGCCGTGGCCGGGCACATCGCCGGCCACCTCGGCATCCCCGTGCTCGGCATCACCGATGGCGACAGAGACGGCGTGGTCAACGGCACCTTCCCGAAAGGTTCGGTCGTGCTCGCCGTGACCACGGGGCGGGACGACGAAGTCGGCCTCGAAATCGCCGGGACAGTCCCTGATGGAAAAACAGACTGGGACAAATGGGTTTCCGAAGCCCTCAGGACAGTGGAGGGCAGGGCTGAGATCGTCCTCGACCAGAGGCGACAATCATGATGCAATGCGCCGGATGCAAGGGAAAACTCCTTTGCGGGCTCCCTAAGTGCCCGATCATGAGCAGGTTCCATGCCCAGGTGCAGACCGCCGCCCGGGGCACGAGTTATATGGGAACGGCCCCGTCGGTCTTTGTCGGTTCGGCCGGGTACCCGGCAGTCTCGGCAGGGCCATTGATGGTCAACGACCCCGACCTCCCGCCTCTCTGGATGGCGCAGGGCCTCTCCATCGACGACATCGTCGGCATCAGGGCGCGGACGATCAGGGGCACCGCACGGCCTGACGCGGTTTCCGACCAGATCCAGGAGATCGCACTCTCCTCCCGGCCCCTCGATATCGAGGCGGCCTTCGAGCGCCCGGTCAGCTTCGACCTCCGCTTCGACGGCACGGTCACGCCGGTCGGACTCTCCGGGAGCATCAGGAAACTCGATGTGCTGGACAATGCACATGTCGAACGGGTCGTCGACCGGGTCACCTCAGACAGTGACCTCACGGCGACCGAAGCCTGCGTGACTCTCGGTTCGGAGGGGGTCGACGTCTACCAGATCGCACAGATGATGAGTGCAGGGCTCCTTGGCAGGCAGCGCCGCATCGTCCCGACCCGGTGGTCGATCACCGCCGTCGACGACACCGTCGGCACCGGGTTGAAGAGGCGGATCGCCCGATTCCAGCCTGCGAGCGAGATCGAATTCTTCGCCGCCACGGCATACGGGAACACGATGGCCGTCATCCTCGTCCCGGGCGACTGGAAGTTCGAGATGATCGAGATCTGGGGGAAGCACTCTCTCTGGTCGGGAGAGGAGGAGACAATCGTCCAGGACATCGAGGGGAAGAAGAGGAGCGGCTACTCCCCCATCGGCGGTGCCTACTACGCGGCCCGCCTCGCCGTCACCGAGCACCTCGCACGCGCAGGGAGATCGGCGCGGGTTGTCGTGGTGCGGTACGCGGGCAGCGACTACTGGGCGCCCCTCGGGTCATGGGTGATCAGGGAGGCGACCAGACAGGCCATGAAACAGGCACCTGTCAGGTGTGGGGATATCAAGGAGGCGATGACGCGGGTGGACGACGTGATCGGGTCGCCGCACTGGCGGCAAAAGAGCAAACTCATCCCTGAGATGCTATCACAGAGGTCGTTATTTGAATTTTTTGGATAAGATCGCCGCAATCTAAACATAAAACTATTTATTTTCCCAACTCGAAAAAAGGGAATATGTATCGGTACGGGATCGCACCCTTCCTTCTTGCCACCCTGGTATCCGCGGTCTCTGCGCTGAACACGCCGGCGGCCATGGTCACACCGACTTTCTCCAGCGAGGATCTCTACACCCTCTTCATCGGCGGGATCATCTACCTGAACCTCTTTGCCGTCTTCCTTGCCCAGATCCTCAAGAGAGGAGGACACGTCACCAACCGTCCACCGGTCGTGCGAGGATTAGCCATCCTCATCGGCATCACCGCCGTCGCCATCGGAAGCGTCTTCATCGTCTTCACAGCGATGGTGATCCTCGCCGAACTCGGCGGGGTCACCCTTTTCTCATGGACAGAGGATTTTTTCGCCTATTTCCTCTCTGACATCATCCCCGTATATACGGGGGCCCCTGAATTCTCGATGACCGCAGGCCTCCTCATCACCGCGGCCGCAGGCTTTGTCGCGTTCCTTCTCGGTTCCGTTTTTCTCGCGCGAAACACGGGCGATGTGAGTTTTGCCAAGGTCGCCATGCCGACAGCGAGCGGATCGGTCGTTCAGAACAAAGCAGACAGGCCCGACGAACCCCTCAACCCGACACTCTCTTTCAGAGTGGAGAACCGCCGGACGCAGGAACCGGCGCCCGACGTAAAGTTGATGCTCAGGCAGCGGGAGGGTATGCGCTTCCACACAAAGTTCACCGACTTCAATGGCGAGGTCACCTTCACCAATGTTGAAGGTTATGGCTCGGAGTACTACGCCTATGTGGAAGGGGATGAAAACAGGACGGTGTACAGGGTCATAAGAATTTGAGCTGCCTTTCGTACCTGGCGGCGATACCTTCCACCGTTTCCACCTCGGCCACGCCCTTGTCCTCCCGCAACCGCACGAACCTGGGGAAGCGGAGGGCATAGCCGCTCGTATAGTTAGTGCTCTTCTGGACCTCGGCGTACCCGATCTCAAAGACAATCTCTGGCTCGAAGACGACTTCCTTCCCTTTTTCAGCGATGACAAGATCCTTGAACGCCGCATAGAACGCTGTGAGTTGGTCGTCGGAAAACCCAGTCGCCACCTTGCCGACCGGCAGAAGGACGCCCTCGTCCTGGCAGGCAAGGAGGAAGGAGCCAAAGATATGGGCGCGACGCCCCTCCCCCCACTCGGCGCCGACGACCGCAAGGTCGATGGTGTCCACCGCGGGCTTGACCTTGATCCAGTTTCTGCCCCGCACCCCCGGCGTATAGGCGGCGCCCGGCACCTTCACCATCACACCTTCATGACCGGCGTCCAGGGCATCCTGATAGACCTTCTCCAGGGCAGGGATGTCGTCGCCCACCCACTGCGGGGCGACGTAGCCGGAGAGGATCGTCTCCAGGATTGCGCGGCGCTCGGTAAAGGGCCGGTCGATGAGGGTCTCGCCGTCGAGGTACATGATGTCGAAGACATTCGGGACGAGTTCCACCCGCCCGATCGCCTCCTCCACCTCGTGCTTCCTGCGGAAACGGTGCAGGACAAACTGGAAGGGACGGGGCTTCCCGTCTTTCACGGCGATCACCTCGCCGTCCAGGATCACGTCGTGGCCGGTGGCCGCGCAGAGCATCTCGATGACGTCGGGTACCGCTCCTGTCACCTCCTCCAGCTTCCGGGAGTACATGCGGCAATCGTCTCCGACCTTGTGGAACTGGAAACGGGTGCCGTCATATTTGTATTCGACGGCGACGGCACCGTGGTCCCCGACCATCTCGGTGATGGTGCCCTGCTGAGCGAGCATCATCTTCACCGGGTGGAAGGGCTCGATGCGGACATCCCTGAGGGCCGCCTCTCCCTGCCGGGCAAGGAGGGCGACTCTTCCCAGGTCGTTGATCGCCTGGTAGGCATGGGCGACGAGGGTCTGGTCGACGGAAAAAGCCTTTGCAACGGCGTCCCGCACATTCCCCTCGCCGACCCCGATCCGCAGTTCTTCGAGAAGGAGGCGGGCGATGTAGCGGCCGTCAAGGGGGCCGGCAGTGCCGAGGAGACCACGCACGATCTTCATCTTCTCACGCTGCGAACGGCTGCCGTCGGTCGTTGCGATCCTGGTGAAGTCGGCAAAAACGCCGGTGAGGGTGAGAGACTCGGCAAAGAAGGACATTTGAGTCTTTGTCGCAAGGAGGCGCTCGACCGCGAGGCCGACGTCCCCGGTCTCGTTCACCGCGGCGACGACCTCCTCCTTCTTCTTCCCCGCGACATAGCCGACGGCCTCGTACAGGAGGTTCGGGCCGATGCCGAGTTTGAGGGGGCTCCAGTCAGGGAAGACCCGTCCCATCACGAACCTGACAAAGACCGGCAGTTCGTCGTCCGAGAGACCGGGGAGGACGGAGGCGATGACGTCTATCATCTCCAGGCGCCCGCTGATCCCCTCGATCTGTTCACAAATGCGGGAAAAGTCCGTGAAGTCCATCATAGGATCACCGGCCTCGATATCTCGTGCTGCCCGCTCACGACAAGGTCGGTGTCGTCGAGGTACAGGCCGAGACCGCCTTCTGCGGCGGCGACCGCCTTTTCAGGGGTGTTGTTCACCTCGGAGAGGTGAGCGAGGAAAACTGCGGAGAGATTTCCTCCGATGTCACCAAGGCAGGTAGCTGCGGCGGCGTTCGAGAGGTGGCCCCGCTTCGAGCGGATGCGCTCCTTGAGATAATAGGGGTACGGCCCCTCTTCAAGCATCTGCGGGCAATGGTTGCTCTCCAGGACGACGGCGTCGCAGGTGCCGAGGGCGCGCTCGATGCCCGGCGTGACGATGCCGGTGTCGAGGCAACAGCCAAAGCCGATACCATCCTCCCGCACGCAGAAACCACATGGTTCCGAGGCGTCATGGACTGTCGCAAAGGGCGTGACCGAAAAATTTCCGAACGCGAGGGTTTCGCCGTACGTCGCCTGCACGGTCTCCACCGGTTTTGCGGAGGTGCGCTTGTCCAGGAACGCACCGAGGGTCCCGCCTGTCCCGACGACCGGGACACCGAAGCGGCGCGCGAGGACGTCCACACCCCTGAGATGATCGATGTGCTCGTGGGTGACGAGGATCGCACGGACCGCCTCCTCGTCGCCGCCTGCCGCGGCAAGACGGGTGCGGATCTCCTTTGCCGAGAGTCCCGCGTCGATGAGGAGGGCGCCGTCCTCCCCCTCGACATAGACGGAATTGCCCTTGCTCCCGCTGGCAAGGATGGTGATCTTCATTGCAGTGTGGTACGCTCTGCTCGGTTATAGTGCTTAACGAATAGGTGCGCCGACATCGGCAGGGATTTCTCCAGGGGTGCCTGATAGATGCGTGATGAGCGGCAGAGGATGGATGGGTGCGACATCGGCAATCCTTGCGGCGTGCGGAGATACGGTGGACGCACCGAAGGTACGGGAGGGCGTGAACGCTTATTTTGTCCGCTCTCCCGAGGGGGCGTGCCTCCAGTTCTCCGTCCCCCTCCTCCTTCCCTTCAGGCCGGAGATCGACCCACGCGGCGCCGACGGTGCGGTCTGGGCGGCGATTGAGGCGGTGAAACGCGCCTCTCCCGCGGACACACGGCTGCACCCCCTCGGCGGCCTTGACACAGACAGGCCCGCGGCATATGCGGGGGGGACCGAGCCAATCACCCTTGTCAGGTCGGCATCACGGGCAGGCACCGGCCTCTGGAAACCGGACGGGGAGAACTATCTCGACACTGCCGGCCTCCACTGCACCGTCCACGGGGCCATCCCTTACCCCGGGCCGCCCGGGGATGCAACGGCCCGCGAGGTCGCCGGGGCCGTCGCGGACCTTGCCGACGCTATCGGGGAGACGGTGCAGAGGGTGCCGACACTGGAGATCGCAACCGCGGCGACGCTCTCGCTCGACCAGAAACTCCTCAGAAAAGAACTCCCGGCAATGGGTCTTGTCTGCTTCATCGGGGATGGCACCTGCCCGGCACGGGACTTCACCCGCTTCAGGCAGCACCACCGTGTAGCCGGCCCGAAGGACGGGGTGCATATCCCCTTCGTCTGCCCGGAGGAACTCGGGCCTGTCGAGGTCGAACTCCCGGCGAGCGGGAGGACAGTCCCCGGCCTCGGCATCCGTGAGAGAGAGGCCTTCGCCGTCGCGGGCTCGAACGCCCAGGGAAAAACAACCCTCCTCCAGGCAATCCTCGCGGGGGAGGACGACCACGCTCCCGGCGACGGTCGGGAACTCGTCGTCTCTGTGCGGGGGGCGCGGACCGCGGAGGCGGGCGGGCCAGACCTCCACGGCGCCGACGTGAGTCTTTTTTTCCAGAGCCTTCCCCCCGGCATGACAGGGACGCCGAAGGCCGCCTTCGGGAGGGGGAGCGGGTCGATGACGATGGCGGTGCAGGTGCAGGAGGCGGTGCGGACAGGCGCACCCCTCCTCCTCATCGACGAAGACAGGGCGGCGGCAAACCTCCTTGTCGCAAGTTGCCTGCAGGAGGCTGACGTGACCCCCCTCGCCGCCCTCCTTGCGACGCGGCGGGACGCACTCAGGGAGTGCGCCTTCGTCTTCGCCGCCTCGTCCCTCGACCCCCTCATCGCCCGGGCAGACAGGATCCTCCTCCTCTCCGGCCACAAGGCCGGGGCGATCAGCCCTGCGGCCTTCAGGGCGCGGTACCTTCGATACCTGAAGGGGCAGATGAAACAGGTTGGAGAAGGGGAAACGGAGGAAAAAAGACGGGATCAGCCCGACCGCACGTCCCGGTAGCCCTCGCCGTCAGGTTCCACGTACAGGACGGCACGCCCCCCTTCCAGAGCCGGCTTCGGAAACTCCTGGAAGGTGACAGTCCCATCGGCGATCACGGCCCCCGCAGTGCTCCTTACCTCATCGACGCCTGCCGCAAGGACGACACTGACAGTGCACCTGCCCGAGAGGTCGCGCAGCGTCCCTTTCTGTACGTACCTGCCGTCATTTCCTGATGCCGCAAGCCCAACGGCGGCAACGGCGCCGATGAGCCCTCGCATCGTGCCGAAGCCCTCGACGAGCATGCCGGCTCGGCGTGCAACAGTGCGCGCCTCGTTCAGGGAGAGCACGCAGGTTTTTGCGTCCTCTGCAAAGGCAGTAACCTCGGAGATGATCTGGCCATCGGACGCAACACAGATGCCAGGATTGCTCCCCGGGGCCGCACTCCGGGATATGAAGTCCTTCGCATAGGCAAAGATCTGCCCCCCCGCAGCATTCCCGGTCCCGTCGAGGTGCACGCAGAGGGCCGCATTGTGGGTCGTCGCAGGAATGTCATCGTGGCGATACAGCTGGTGCCGGGTTACGCCAAGGACAGGGAAATCCCTGGCAAGGGCGGCGGCGGCGGCACGGGCGATCTTGCCGGTGCCCGGGGTGCCATCCGCATTGGTGTCGTCAATGCCGAGATAGATCGTCATAGGAATGCCTCAAAACGTGGGATCTCTATGGCACCACTACATATGAAGATATCTATAAAAAAGAGGGATCATGCCCGGATGATTGTGCCGACACGCTCACCTCTCACGGCCTTTGTGATGGCGCCCGGCACATGACCATTGACCACCCTGATCTCCTTCACATGCCTCGTGTGGAGGAGGAGTTCGACCGCCTTCTTTTCAAGGACCATGTCCTCCATGTCCCTGCTGAGGAGTTCTTCTGCCGTGATCTCAGGGATCAGCTCGGCCCCGGGGTCGATGCGGGGGTCCCCGACATAGAGGCCATCGACATTCTTCGCAAGGATACAGTTCTTCGCACCCATCACCTCGGCGATGAGCACGGCACCGGTATCTGTCCGGTTTGGCGGGATCGATCCGATCTCAGGCGGTTGCTCATAGAGGCCGTACGGCGGGGTGCCGTGGGTCACAGGAGGAGACCGAGGGCGGTGAGAGTGGGGACTGGAGGAGGTCGTCGGTGTGGATGCGGACACCGTTGTACTTCGAGAGGAGGACGGCCATCATGATCGCGTTCTGCTCGCTGATCTTGGAGGCGAGTTCGGCAAGGACCCCGGTCGGCATCCCCGGGTTGATCCCGATGTCCATGATATGCCGGACGCGCCCTCCCCGCCGGTGACAAGGAGGATCTTCTCGCCGGCCTCCTTCAGGGCGCCGATCTCCTCCACGATCGGGAAGACGACATCGCGGCCATAATCGATGGTTCCGTGGCCGCCGATCTTGATCACGTTGAGGTCGGGCATGATCCTGATCTGCGGGATCTCGTCGATCCGCTTCATCAGGCCCTTCCGCACCAGAGTCTCGCCCCGGAGACCTGACTCGAGTTCACCTTCCTCCGCAAGGAGTCCCCGGTCTTTAGGCCGGGGAGGAATTGCGGTTCACACACATAACTCCAAATACTTTTGAGTGAAATAATTACATGTGCTCACCCCAAAGACGGTCATCCTCAAGCTGGACTGTCCCGACACCGATCTTCTCGACCGGACGGTACAGACCTACACGGAGGGGATGAACTACGTCTCTGCGGTCGTGTACACACTCGGGAAACCGAAGGGTTCTGCCGCCCTCCAGAAGATCGTCTATCCTGCTCTCCGGGAGCAGATCGGTCTCAAGTCCCAGATGTCCTGTAATGTCGTCCGGCAGGTCACAGGGACCTATCGGACCCTCCAGGAGCAGGTCAAAGCAAAGAAGAGCGAGTGGCAGCAGATCACGTACGCCCCCACCTCCATGACCTTCTCCTTTGGGCGAGACTTCTCCCTTGACGGAGACGAGATCGGGCTTACGACCCTCGAAGGGAGAAGGAAGTATCGGTTCTTCCGGTACCCTCACATGGAGCAGTATCTCGACGGATCATGGAAGTTTGGCGCGTCAAAACTGGTGAAACACCAGGACGGGA
>NZ_JAQVNX010000049.1 GCF_028702905.1 Methanofollis sp. | reverse complement strand
AGTACGTCATCCTGGGCGTGAAGACGACCCTGCCCCTCCACCACGCGATCATGCACAACAGGGAGTTCGCGCTCGGCAACACGCACACCCACTTCCTCCAGGAGGAGCACATCGCCCAGAGTCTCCGCCGGTACCTGCGCGAGGAGGAGACACGCATGCAGACCCTCGCGGACTCCCTCCGCCAGGGGAAGGAGACGGCAGCGATCTCCGCCGCGGTCAACGTCTACATCAACCAGATGAGGCGCTGAACCCCCCTCCCCACAATAACCTTTATTAATCCATCCGTCCTTGTTATAATGCACTTAGGTGCAAACACTCGTGCTGCGGTGGCCTAGTTGGTTAGGGCGCCAGACTCATAGGGTTTTGAGCATCACGGAGCGCCCAGATCTGAGATATCTGGAGGTCGGGGGTTCGGATCCCCCTCGCAGCACTCTTTTGGGACGGTTTTTTTGTGATTATGTATTGATCTTCTGAGTGTGCTTTTTTGGGATATTTTCGGGCAACGTGAGAGTGCCAACGAAATCGCACCATTCTCCATAGTAGCAGTGAAAACGCCCAAAATTTCATGAAAGTTCGTTCAAGTGCAAATTGACCCGAATATTTGTTTTTTTAGATTTGAAATGTTTATCGTGGGACCAAACCGGAACAATAATTCATATGAACACATAATAACCGCTTGAATGAGTGGACAGACAGAAGAACCAAGATATCTATTTTCATCGGGTGTAAATGGATTATTTTTTGAAACACCTACCTCACCTCCAATCAGCATTCAAATCCGGCATCTGCGAACCGCCTCCATCGAACATCTCAAAATGGGATTGATGGACGACCCATTCAAAGACAGGCGCTAGGTTGTGATTGGATGAGTGCAATCATCGGCGGTATCAGGGAGGCTTTTGCTCCCTTTTTTGAGGATCCAGATCGCACAAAACTTCGGGACATCTTGAAGGATAACCTTGGGGAATTCAATCATTTGGATTATAAGGAATCAATGATTGGGGCGTCAAAACTTGCAAGAATAATTATTGCAATGGCGAATAGCATGGGGGGCACTATTGTCTTTGGAGTAAAAGAACTCGAAGACAATAACTATGAGCCAGTTGGTCTTGAAAATTTTGAGGATAAAACCCACATACAACAAAAATTGAGCACGTTCGTTCCTGAAAATCTTGACTATGAGATCCTTGATTTCGCGTATGACGAATCAGAATATGGCGTACTGAAAGGAAAAAAGTTTCAGGTGTTTTTGGTCAAAGACACGCCTCAGAATATCCCTTTTCTCCCACGGGGAGCCGGAGAGGGCATACAAAAGAACCGTATTTACTACCGCGGGAATACCAACTCCGAGGAGGCAACATACGAGCAGATTCAGGAAATACTGGCGAGACGGACAACAGCAATAACGGGGATAACGTCCAAAGAAACCTTTAAAAATGATTTATTTCAACTCGAAGAGTTGTATGGACATATCTCTCGATCCGATACGGTTTTTAAAAATATTTTTAGCGACTGTACTATTGGGAATATAGCCAGTTTATGTGACACATATTATGAATCTAAGCCAAATCCACATTATCCCCAAGAATCTTTTGATGAATTCATCGCCAAGATGATTGCGAGAAAGAAAAGCATAATCGAAAGTGCGGTCATGAATTGTGACAAAAGGGGACCATAATATGATCGGTCAACTACCAGCGGGGTTATAAGATGGGGAAGAAAGGGAAGCCCATTAAAAAAAAGGCTCATCCTGATCTCCCGCTGGCGAAGGATACCCTCGCAATTGCCCGGCAGGATCTTGATGCGGCGATGTGCCTATACGATCAGGGGTACTATCCTCAGGCCGTCTTTTTTCTCCAGCAAGGAGTGGAAAAAGGGTGGAAGGCCTTCGGGTATCACCACGGTACGATCACACTGGAAGAAGCAAGGAACACGAAAGACGTCGGCCATAAAGGGGCAAGAGTAGGAAAAATGGCCTTCCTGAAACTCCGAGATATCATTGGCCCTATGATCAGCGAAGTGAAGATGGTCCGTAGTTGTATCGGCACTTCACAGGATGGAGAAACGACAGCATATGAATCCTATCTCGACAATCTCGATAAAGATCTCCACTGGGCACAGAAGGAGATCGATAAGGTCATAGATTCTTCGCATACAATCACCTCCGACGAACTTGTAAAGAGATTGGAACGGTTCCGCGTCGAGGAACAAACTGAACTGACGTGTGAAGACCTCATAACATCCCCAAAGTTTGATCCGGAGATCGGGAAACTCATCCGTACTGGAGCAGTAAAAGAGGTCTACGCCCTCATCGGTGGCACACCTGCCACTAAGATACTCATAAATGATACAATCAATGGTACCTTCAACGACCAGAACCTCAAAACACTCCTTCTCTCTGTGATGAAGGGCATGGTCATCATCAGTCCGCTCCTGTACTTTGCCATCATCACCCAAGAACATGAAAGCCGGTGCCGGTACCCAGACAAAGGCTACTCCCCCATCAACGAATACACCAAAAACCAAGCGCTCATCGCGTACTTCCCATCCATCGCACACACTGCACAGGCCAGCCTTGAAAAAATGGACGAATTGTTTCAGTTACCACTCATTGGAGATCAATAACATGGATTCGTTACATATCTCTACACTTTCTGAGAACCAGCAAAAATGTGAAGCGAGTGGACACATCACCACACCAACGCCTGCCCTACGTCTCCTCGCCATGGCGGCTGACGATCTGGAAGCATCCACTGAACTTTACGCACAGGCCCACTATCCCCAGGCCATTTTTCTCTTCCAGCAAGCAGTTGAAAAGGCAACAAAATCTTTTGGCATGCATTTCGCCGGCATGACAGAAGCTGAAGCTCGATCATCTCGAAAAGTCGGGCACCTGAGCGTCCGGGTCTTCGAACGCTCCGCAGAAAAGATAGAAAAAGAGATGATCGTTGTCAAAGAGGCGGCCACTACATTACCTGAAATGAAACAGATAATCGAGATCACCGGGTTTAATATCACCCCTCTCGTCGATGGGATTCACGGTGTCGTCACAAACCTGAACGAACTATCGAATAACCACAAACAGTATCTGGATCTCTCCAAGGAGGATTTAACAGATATTTTCAGATATGTCCAAGAAAACGAAGATCAGATCGCTCGAATTCACAATATGATTCAGAAAAACAAACTCCCGAAGGCGGACGATCTTCTCACCTTAAGAAAGAATGCACATGCCACTCTGGAGCCGATTTGTGCCGCTTACCCAGAACAGAGGGCCAACCTTGAAAAAGGCGTTGAAGACTTCATGAACCTCTTCACGCAGAAAAAATTCTGGAAAGAGGTGATCGAACCGGTATGCGAGTTTGGTGGGGCGATGATCTCACTTTTTTGTCTCTCTTTTGTCATGCAACCCCATGCCATCGCCGCCCGCTATCCCGAAGAGGACTTCGATCCCCTAGAATTTTACACGTCGGAGCGTCCTCTCATCCAGGCCCTTCCCTCGCTGTACCACATCGCAGATCGATCTATTGATCGCCTGCGTAGACTCTATGTGACTATCGCCCTAGAGGTACCCCATAATAAACTCACTTGAATCAAAAATCATCAAAATAGCCCATTTTGAGGATCGAGATCACCGCGAACACAACCACTCCTCCCGTTTCTCCGGGGATCGATTATCAAAATGCTGGATATGAAATCCATGCCGGACCCGATCACCCCTCAGGGGTATCGAACGCCTCCCTCTCCGGGCGAAGCCCGTGATGATCTCTTATTCTTCGAGATATCCCTGATAAAAGATACTTCTCTCCCCGATTAAATATCCGATAACAAATCAGAATAAAATTAAACCATTTTTCGTCAAATAATTCCACAATGTATGCCCATTACTCATTCTGGTGATTTATCGTGTCGATTTATCAATCAATGAAAAATCAGTGGGAGACCATCACACGCGCCTATCCGTGGCACTTCATCGGCTTTTTGGTCCTCGCCATGCTCATTCCCAGGCTCTACGAACTCACCAATGTCTACTGGATCGGCCAGATCAGTTTTGACGCCCTGGCAATCACGGAGCAATACGAGTTCATCGCCGTGACGATCGAAATTGTCAACGAAGCGATACCATTCGGGATACTGGCGCTGATCGCACAGAACTATCACAACCGTGAAAGAGTCATCTCCATCTTAAAAGCAGGGCTGATCCTGCATGTGACCTTTGCCCTGATCGTCACCTCGATCGTCCTCCTCTTCACATCGGAGTTCGTGTCGACGATCGGGACACCCATCGAGATCGTCCGGATGACCACACAATATCTTGTGTTGAAGTCGGTCGCCCTCCCATTCGAGGCCGTGGCCTACCTCTTCCTCATCGCCATCAAGTCCATGCAGAAGGGCAGGGAGGCGCTCTACCTTGTCCTCGTCTCGGTCATCCTCAACATGATCCTCGACCTCTTCCTCATCTCGAACACCTCCCTCTCGCTCCACCTCGGCATACAGGGCGTGGCAATCGGGTACGTGATATCGAAGATCGCCCTGATGGTGATATCGCTCCTCTATACCCTTCACCTGCTTCATCTGGACTGGGTGACCATCGCCTCGACAACGTGGAAGGAAAATGTCGTCCCGCTGTTCAAAATCGGAGGGTGGACCGGTCTCGACTCCCTCGTGCGCAACGTGGGGTACATGGGCCTGCTCCTCGTGCTGAACGTCATCGGCACCAACGAGTTCGGCGGCTACGGGCTCGCCATGTGGGTAATGTGGACGCTCCTCATCCCGGTCCTCGCACTCGGGGAGGGGACGAGCGTCGTCGTCGGGAACTACTTCGGCGAGAAAAAGTACCGTGAGGCCAAGAACGTCGTGATCACGTCGATGATCCTCGTGATCGCGATCATGGTCGCGATCGCACTGATCGGGGTTCTGTACTGGGAAAACATCTCTGCCTTCTTCAATCCGAACCCCGAGATGGTGAAATACTCCACCGAAACATTCTGGTGGCTGATCATCCCCTATATCGGCTTTGGAATCGGCACGGTCCTGAGAAGCGTGTTTTACGGGACGGGCCAGACACGCTACATCTTCTATATCGCCTGCTTCGTGAACATCGGCATGATCCTGCCCTATGTGGCCCTGGTAAAATTGGGCTTTATTCCGGCCACCTTTACGAGCGTGATGATGTTCTATACGATCTCCTTCCTCGCCGATCCGGTGCTGGCCTATATCGGGGTAAGGAGGGCGATCACGCGAGTATTTCCCGCGAACGAGGGCGGTTCGACACGGACAGGTGTATCTCCCTGACCTCCGCCCTTTCCTCCCCCACCCAGAAATACTAACGAACTACTAAAATATGCAAAATTAGTATTTCATCTTCAACGAAATGTGCAACCTGCGGGGAGAGGAGGACAGAGAGCGGTGATCGAGAGGCTTCATGCCTCTCCGTACCGTGAAAAAAGAGAAGGAACAGTTCTTCTCCCCTTTCAGAAGAGATCGATACAGACGATCATAACCTTCATCATGGATACCTCCGCATACTCAGGTATGCCCACTGCCACCGACACCACCACCATCAAGATCAGGGTCCCCCTCAAGCACCGCCTGGACTCTCTCAAGGTCCACCCCAGGGAATCCTACACCGACGTGATCGAGCGGCTTGTGGAGATGGCAGTCGATGACGAACCCCTCAGCGACGCCACCATCAAGGCCATCGAGGAGTCTCTCGAAGATATCAAAAAGGGTCGGGTCTATACCCTTGAACAGGTCATGGCGGAGCTGAAAGACGAATGAGTTACCGCGTCTTCTTCTCCGCGACGGCCCGCCGTGACATCAAGCGTATCCCGAAGGACTACGCCCTCGCGATCGGTGAAGAACTGATGTCGCTCGCCGGGGAGACGGACCCGAAGAGGCATGTGAAGAAGATACAGGGAGGACAGAACCCGCCATTTTACTCTCTCAGGGTCGGCGAATACCGCGCCATCCTCACCATCGTCGACGACGTGATGGTCATCCACGTGATCGAGGTGGGACATCGGCGTACAGTGTATCGGAAATACTGATCGAAAAAAGAGAAGGGGAAAAATCAGTTCTTCTCCCTCTTCAGATGGAAGAGGAGGGCCACCGCAGTGTCCTCGTTCTCGATGTACCGGAGTTCGATCTCATCTTGTCCGATGAACTCGCCGAGTGCGGAGCCGTCGTCGTGATCGATGATGGAGATCTCCCCGTCAGAGGCGATGACGCCGGAGAAGTTCTCCGAATACCTGACGCCGTCCGCCTTTGTATACTCCTTATAGCCGGTAAAGGCCGATCCATTCTGTGCCGTGATGGTGTACCGGTGGGCAGCACTCTCACGGAACCCCACGGTCTTGATGTGCCCGCTCGACGTGCCTGTCCAGACCCCGACGATGTCAGGGGTGGAGGGCGATGTGACCTCCGGCGAGGGGGTTGCCGCACCGGTGACAGGCGTGATGGGTCCGGACTGCGCCTGCAGGCACCCGGCGGTTAGGAGAAACAGGCCGAGAACAACCGCAACAAGGAGGAAAAACGACGATCTATTCATAGTGGGGGATGGATTTTTCGTGCTGATAAAACCCGATCATTTGATACCGCATTTCGCAATTTCTAAAGATGATAGCGGGAAACGGCACACTATAAAAACTCCGATTGAGGGTTATGCCCTCTCTCTGCAGATGCCGCCTCACGGCGAAAGGACGTTCCGATCAGAGAAGACCGTTCATGAACGCTTCCGGTACCACATCGAGGGGGAACACGCCCCCTCAATCCCGCTCGATCTCCACCCCGGCCTCCCTGATCGTCGTCTCGACGTGCTCCAGCAGTGCGGCGTCGTGGGTGGCAAAGTCCAGCATCGAAAACCCTCCCACAAGGGGAATGGGCTTGAAGATCGCAAGGGGCGGCTTTCCGTTCTTCTCCGGCGTCTCGCCCGGGGCGATGACGGCGGTCGTGCCGTCCTCCCAGACGGCAAGGTTTCCGTAGCCCTGTGCGTCCCAGATCTTCCTGATGATCTCGCGGGTGTGCAGCATAGAGAAGAGACCATGCACGACGGGGATATCAAACTTCTGGTACCTGCCACTCCGGTGAAGGGAGAGAAAAATGCGTGAGAGAGCGCCCCCTTCACCGCCGCCATGAATGGCTGGTAGGCGTCGTAGGACTCTTCATAGAAGCCTCCGGAAAGAGTGCGGACGGTCACAGTCTCGTTTGCGATCACCGCCTTGAGGGCGCCTGACGACCCGGCCCTCCCATCGTTCACCTGGCAGCCGAGGAAGATGCTCGTCCTGGCCAGGGTTTCGTAACCGTTGTCCGCCGCGGTGAGGGTGACGGTGCGGGGGACGAACCCGACGGCCGCCTCCGTGCCGACAGGCGCCCGGTTCGGGAAACGCTGTTTCTGGAACGTGGCGTTGATCGCCTCCCCGAAGGCGTCGCTCCAGGAGAGGTTGCTGTAATCGACACTCTTCTCGACGGAGTGCGGGGCGGCAGGACTCTCACTCCCCTGTCTGCATCGACACCTCCCCCTCCGTCCCGACCAATCTGGCACGAACCTCATCCACCAGGTCCTCCGTCGTCAGGAAGAGGAGCGTATCGCCGGCCCCGATGACGGTGCTGCCGCCCGGGACAAAGCGGTTCTTCCCTTTCTGCATGAGAATGATAAGGGCACCTTTCGGCAACCCCAGGTCGACGACCTGCTTTCCCACAGCCGGGGAGTCCGGGGGGATGACCAGGTCGAGCATTTTGCTCGGAGTATCGGATTCCGCCTCGAACTCCCGCGAGAGTTTGAGCGGTTCTTCGACCGGGGCGGCGAGACCGAGCCGACGGGCGACGGCGGGGATCGATGTCCCGTGGACCAGCGCCGAGACGATGACGATGAAAAAGACCATATTAAAAATCAGGTCCGCACCGGGCACTCCTGCCACGAGGGGATAAGTCGCGAGGATGATCGGGACGGCCCCCCGCAGTCCCACCCACGAGACCAGGATCTTCTCGTTCATCGGCATCTTCCAGGGGAGCAGCGTGACCAGGACAGCAACCGGCCGTGCGACCAGGATCAGGAAGAGAGCGGCGAGCAGGCCCGGAACGACCGCCAGAGCGAGCTGCGAGGGGAAGACGAGCAAACCCAGTGCAAGGAACATCACGATCTGCATCAGCCATGCGATCCCGTCGTGGAACTGGACCAGACTTTTCCTGTAAACGAAGGTGCTGTTGCCCATGACAAGGCCAGCGACATAGACCGCGATAAACCCGTTTCCTCCGAGTGTGGAGGTCAGCCCGTAGGTCAACAGCACTATGGTCAGGGTGAGCACGGGGTACAGCCCTTCGGACTCCAGCCTGATACGGTTGACGAGAGACACAAGGACCATGCCCATCACGTAGCCGAGCATGCTGCCGACCGCCATCTGCTGCACGAACATCGGGACGAGGGAGAAGATCGACGATCCCGGGGTGAGGATGAGGCCGATAATGCCGGTGGTGAGAAGGACCGCCATCGGGTCGTTGCTCCCCGACTCCAGTTCGAGGAACGGCCGCAGGTTTCCTTTCAGGCGCGCTCGTGCCATCCGCAGGACTGAAAAGACTGCAGCCGCATCGGTGGACGAGACGACCGCACCGAGGAGAAGGCCCGTAAGCGGGGAGAACCCGAGGACCAGGACGGCAAATGCGCCGAGCAGGACTGCAGTCAGGACGACGCCGAGGGTAGAGAGGGCGATCCCCGGCCAGAGCACAGGCTGGATCTGTTCCCACTTCGTGTTGAGGCCGCCCGAGAAGAGGATGTAGGCAAGCGCAATAATCCCGATGGCCTGCGCAATCACGGGGTCGTCGAACGGGATCCCGCCCGGGCCCTCCGAACCCGCCAGCATCCCGACAATGAGGAAGATAAGGAGGGCGGGGACGCCGAGACGCTCAGAGAACTTGTTTGCGATGATGCTGATCAGGAAGAGCAACGCTATGCCGACAAGCACGATTTCGAGGGTGAGCGCCATGTATGAGTACATGAGTACAGATCGGGCGTGAAACGCTATATTCGTGACTCCTCGACCCGTTGAGCATCCTTCTGCTTTCGATCCCGCCGGCAAAAAGTGACGGGAAAGAACAGGCCTGCCGCACGAGACACGCCAGATATCAGTGGGGAGATCGTACCTGAATCATTATTGATCATACATCCGGGCCCTCCAACCATTGCGAAAGGCTGCCCATCCGCTTGAAAGCCTCCAGCATGGGAAGTCCGATCCCGGAACGACGAGCATTGCGGAAAAACCTCCATCGATCCCGCAGCCTCGGCCCGCTCTTTCCTTCGGGCGAGAGAAGATAATCGAGCGTTTCCCGCTCTTTTTTCATCCAGGCGAACCGGCCCAGCACCGATCTGGTATAGTCCTCAGGGTCCGGCCAGGAATCTGCCAGAAGTCTTGCACATTCCAGAGAATAAACAATTCCTTCTCCCGTGAACGGCGATACGGTCCCTATCGATTCGCCGACACCAATGATCACCTGGGGCGAACCGTCGCTCCGCGTCTTTCTGACAGAGAAGGGCGTCGAGTAATACGGAGAAGCGACCCGGACGAGACCATGACAGCCGCATTGCCGGGTGAATGAAAACTGCCCGGACGCATCCCGATAAAACCGTTCCAGAAGGCTATCGTGCTGGATACGGCCGATACCGCCAATGCCGATATGATAGTGATCGTGTCCGAGAGGAAAGATCCACAGGTACCCGAGTCCCGGTATCCGGTTCCCGTACACCCCCGCTCCGAGGCGCTCGCTCCCTCTGGATTCCACGATTACCCGGTGCTGCAGCGTCGGGAGCGTCAGGTCGGACCTGCAGGGAGGAAGGAGAGCCCGGTTGATCCCGGTCGCATCCACCACAATATCATAGTCCTCTGCCTTCTCCGGCACCAGATCCTGCCGCTTCAATCGGACAGATCTCGTGAGATCCTGGAGAAGCCGGGGTTTATGTACGGTGCAAAGGGGCGTCGTGGCCACAAGGCCGTCAAAATCCATCGGGGACATGGGTTCGATGAGGTAGTCGTCCAGGTCGAGGCCGACATCGGCGAGGTACGGTCCGATACCCGTCGGCGCACCCCACCCGCACGAACGGCATGTACAGCGAGTGGCATGTCCCCGGCCGTCATAGACATCCGGCGAGATCCCTCTCTGTTCGAGAAGCCCGGCCAGATACCCGCCGGCGATCCCGGCACCTGCAATCGCAACGTTCATACAATCCCCCCGGACGTCAGTACGATCACGGTGATCGCCACGGCATGGACCATCGATGCTCCCACCTGCTGCAACATTAACGTGTTGGCTTTCGACTCGAAATCAGGATAAACGGAGTACAACGCGCGGGTGCACAGTTGATCAATTCTTGCCCCGCAAACCGTGTTCATCGCTGCGATAACGGCCGTTGTGAGGATAAGAAGATATGCGAACTCCGTACTGCCGAGAATGGAAACAAGAGGGTAGAACATCAGGACGGACACAAGCAAGGTAACGATGCCGTACACCGTGGCGTGCGGGATCTCCGGAGACACGACGGAAGATGTCTTTTTCCCCCCCAACCGGTCGGAATGTACGTCCCGACGCATCATCGATACCGCGAAACAGGTCACCGTCAGGCCGTGCAGGAGCGACAGGATGAAGGCCAGGAGAGAGAATATGCCGGTCGCGGCATAAACGATCGTCACCGTCACGCCGACGACCAGCCAGGGAAAAATGTACCATTCGGTATAGGGCTGGTGCCCCAGCGCGATGCGGGGATGGTTATAGCCATAATCGAAAAAAAATCCCATGATAAACAGGAGTGGGATCAAAATCCGCTGCATCGTCAGGTATGCGGTGAGGACCACCACCAGGACCGTGATAATCGCGGACATCTTCCTGTAATCGCCGACAGTAGCCCACCCATAGACGAGGGGCCGGTCACGTTTCGTTTCCCTGCTCTTTTCACGCCGGTCAACCTCGAGATCCATGATATCATTCCAGATGTGGGCATCGATGTGGACGAGGAGAACTGCGACAACCGCGATACCAAATAAGCGCCAGTCAGCGCCTGAAAAACCGACTTCCCAGAGTGCCACTGCAAACCCGATGAGAATTGCACACCCGGTAAAAGGAATGAGCCCCTCGATCCGCAGGATGTGCCGGAATGTGCGAAAGTCGAAGCCATCTCCTCCAGCAGGAGGCGTCACAGTTTTTTTGTCATCATAATCGTACTCTCTGGACCGTATCATGAAACGGATATCACCGCACACATTTCCATACCAACGATCTGTCTTCGCTCTGTTAATCTGGCGGATATTCACTCCTTCGCACTTTTCGCCTCGAACGCCTTCAGTGGTCCGGGCGGCATTAATATTTTCGCTGTCGATACTCTCGATGATGTCAGGGTCCTCCCGAAACAACCAGCACCGTGATCGTCGAACCCGACACCCCGTATGAATACGAGAGGCGCTTTCCTCAATGCGGTATCCGGGATCACATTCTCGGGGTAACGCCCTCGGCCGCATCCCGGACGATAACCCGGCTGACAAAGCGCGAACTGGTAAAAAAGTTCGCGGCCTGCGAAATGAGAAGGAGATCACTCTCGAACTCACCGGAAAAGGATAGGCCGCATTTCAGAGCCATGAACCAGAAAGGCGTGAGGATCAGCATCATCGTCTCGCTGCTGTTATCAATATCACTATTTTCAACGGCGGCACCCTCTTCTTTGACCTTGTAGGCACACCGTTGCTCGCATGCGTTCGCCACACAGAAGAGACCGCAGTCGATGAAAACGACCACAAAGCACTTGGCGCATTGTATGCCACCCATTTTACAGAGGAAAGGTCGTCTAATGAAACAGTCCACATCCCGGTGCGGAGAGCAGCACTCCCATACGCTTGAAGACCTCGGCTGGACGGAGGAGCACAATGCGGCATTCTCAAAGTACGCCGGGCCGTATGTGCCGGGCCGCGTGGCCTGCCGGCAGAAGACCGTGTGGGACGTTCTCGTCGACGGCGGGTCCATCACGGCGGGGATCTCCGGAGCTCTGCGGAAACTCGGCCGCTTTCCAGCGGTTGGAGATTTCGTCGTATTGCTCGATCAGCCGGAGGCCGGCACCTCGACGATCGTTGATATCCTCCCGCGCAAGACCCTCTTTGCACGGGGGACATCGGGGCGTGAAAGCACCGACCAGGTCATTGCGGCGAATATCGATACGGTCTTTATCGTCACGGCCGCCGGTCATGACCTCAATGCCCGCCGGATAGAACGCTTTCTCGCTATCGCCCACGCTTCGGGTGCCCGCCCCGTTATCGTCATCAATAAATCCGATCTGGCGGACGACCCCGCATCGCTCGCCGATGGGATCGCTTCGGGCTCTCCCGGTATACCGGTCATTCCAATCAGCGCCGCGAGCGGAGAGGGTGTCGACCGGCTTGACCCGTACCTCCCGCCGGGAACAACGGTCGCCCTCATCGGTTCGTCGGGCGTCGGCAAGTCCACCCTGATAAACCGGCTCATGGGCTGTCCGGTGCAGGAGACCTCGCATACCCGGGACTACGACGAGAAAGGGCGGCACACCACGACCGTCCGCCAGCTCTTCGTCCTGGAAGGCGGGGCGCTCATGATAGACAACCCCGGTTTGAGGGAGGTCGGCATCGGTACGGCAGCTGCCGGTATTGCTGATACATTCCCCGATATTCTCGAACTGGCGGAGGGCTGCCGGTTCTCGGACTGCCGGCACGAACAGGAGCCGGGCTGTGCGGTGCAGGCGGCCGTGAGGGACGGAGTCCTCTCTGCAGCACGGCTGGAGAATTTTCACCGGCTCATGCGAGAACTCGAATTCGAACGGGATAAAGCGGAGATCGGGCTGGTGAGGCTTGAAAAGAAGCGCTGGAAAGAAATCGGAAAATCTGCCCGAGATATCTGGAAGATAAAAGGGAAGTAACGGCAATCCGGTGCAGTACCGATTGCAAATCGGACCCGGCATCTCTCGGCGGAAAAGGAGGGCCCGTCAGGAGAGGAGAAGGGTCTGTGTTATACTCTATGAACTCAAGGAGGGCCTCCGCCTCCGGATTGTCAGCGATCTCCGGCAGAAGAGAGAGGGTTTGAGACTCTACGCCGAGGGAGTTCCCGTCCGGGTGGCTGACTGCACCCAGGATGGTCGGGACACGATCACGCTCCCTCCCCCGTCTGCACCAACCCCTCCTCCTCAACCCGGTGCCTCTCAGAATTCCGCCGCACCGCCCCTTCGGCCGAGTTCGCATAGCAGTAGAGGCAGAGGTGGGGGCATGTCGAGTAGGCGCCGATGTCCTTGCTCCGGATGCAGCCGCAGCTCTCCCGCTGGCCTTTGTCCTTCAGGCCCTTCGCGGGAGTGGTCCTCCCGAAAAGGTCGCGTTGCGACGGCGGGCCCAGGAATGCCGTCAACGCGGGGTCGTCGGGGAAGAGGCGTCTGAGGAGGCGGTCGTCGATGCACCTGTTCTTCTTTATCCTGCAGGCGGAGAGGTCGACCTCCTCCGCACAGGTGGCGAGGGCAAGATCCCAGTCACTGTTCAGTGCGGCGAGGCCCTCGGCAAAGGCCCGCATCTCCTCGAGCCCGAACTCGCGGTACCTCCAACCGAGCCGCCGCCGCACCGCGCGGTAGGCGTCGATGTCGGCAAAGCTGAAGACCAGGCGTTCCGTCGAGGCGTGGATGCGGTCCCCCACCCCCTTCACCCGTGCGAGGAGTTTCTCGACGGTGAGGTCGTTGGAGAGGAGGAGGGGGTCGAAGCGCCAGATCACCCGCTCCTTTCCCACACGCTCAGCAAGCGCCCGGAAGGTCTCGACACGCTCGTCGAGAGGGGGCAGGCCAGGCTCGAGCCCCTCCCTCTCGTAATCGTTGAGAGTGTACTGGAAATAGTAATGATACCCCATCCTCTCGATCTCGTCGAGGTGCGGCACCAGGGGGGCGGGGTTCTTCGTCCAGAAGACAAACACCCTCGTCTTTTCAAAGGAGACCTTCTGGGAGAATTTCCTGTTGAAGGGGTTCGTCCAGACCGCATACCCGGCCCGCAGCCTGTTCATGAACCATTCGCTGTAAAATGCCGGGATGTCTGTCGCCCGGCTCGCCGAGATGATCACGGGCGCTACTGTCTTCATGCCTCGCGAAAAAAGAGTGGAGCCTGATCTCAGAAATATGTCCCGCCCTTCTCGAAGGCCTCCCTGCGGTCGTGCGCCATCTGGTACAACCGCTCTTCCACCTCCCGGTCGCCGAGGACATACCCCTTCCAGACATCGGTGTTCGGGTCCTCGGGCACGACGATGATCCCCTTCTGCTCCGCCACCCTGTCCAGGATGAAAGACGCCGCCTTCTCGACAGGATAGGCGTCGTCCGGGACCCGCAGGTCGCCGTGGG
>NZ_JAQVNX010000048.1 GCF_028702905.1 Methanofollis sp. | reverse complement strand
TTTGCCCTGCAAGAGCAGAACCTTGTGGGGGTAGCAGGTGCGGGACGCGCCGTCGAGCCTGTGGACTCACCTCAATAGAGGGAGGATGAAGCAGGAAGCCCCGGTCTTCAGGCCGGGGTAGTTCACTTTCAGGCCTCAGATCTCTTTTCCCTCCGTTTCGCCGGCTCTGGTCCGTGAATCCTCGCACTCCCGCGGGTACTGATCGGCCTGTCTCCTCTCTCCTCCCCGCCACGGTTTTCTTTTTCCAAATGGGGCAAATGCCGCTAAAATCATCCCGATTCCTCGAAACGAATGGATTTGCCCGATCAGAAGGGAATAGTAGAAATATCACGAATTCCAATCTTTGTGTCCGATGAAAAGTAGTATCGGGAGGGTCCTCGGGGTCCTTGTATTTCTGACCCTTGTGTTCGCTCCCATCGACGACACGCTGATCCCGACAGCGGCCAGATATGTGGCCGCGGTCACCCTCCTGATGATCATCTGGTGGGTCACGGAGGCGATCCCCCTGGAGGCGACGGCACTTCTGCCCGTGGTGCTCTTCCCCCTTCTCGGCGTCCTCAGCGCCAAAGAGGCGACGGCCCCGTACGCCGACAAGGTCATCTTCCTCTTTCTGGGCGGGTTCATCATCGCCATGTCCATGCAACGCTGGGGCCTCCACCGGCGTATCGCCTTGAACATCATCAACGTCGTCGGGACAAGCCCGCGACGGCTCATCCTGGGCTTCATGATCGCGACGGCCTTCCTCTCGATGTGGATCTCCAACACCGCCACCGCGATGATGATGATCCCGATCGCGATCGCGATCATCGCCACCATCATCCCCAATGCCAGTGCCACCCTGAAGAACATGACCGAGGAGCAGCGCGACTTCTGCGAGGCCCTCGTCATCTCCATCGCCTATGCCGCCAGCATCGGCGGTATCGGCACCCTCATCGGCACGCCGGCGAACGGCATCTTCGTCGCCCAGATGAAGACCCTCTTCCCCGCGGCACCTGCCATCGACTTCTTCTCCTGGATGAAATTCGGCGTGCCCCTGGTCGCCCTCTTCATCCCCATCACCTGGCTCTGGCTCAGTTACGGATCGTACCGCCACCTGCCCTCGAAGATCGCCCATGCGAGGGAGATCATCGACCACCAGATCGAAGGTATCGGGCCGATGACGAAGGGGGAGAAGTGGACGCTGGCCGTCTTCGTACTTGTCGCCCTTGCCTGGATCTTCGAGAAAACCAAGGACATCGGCGGCTTCGTGATCCCCGGCCTCGACATCATCTTCCCGGCCATCGACGACTCGACGGTCGCCATCGCCGGCGCCCTCCTCCTCTTCCTCCTCCCGGTGGACAGGAAGAAGGGGATCTTCACGATGGACTGGGAATGGGCCGTGAAGATCCCGTGGGGCATCCTCCTCCTCTTCGGCGGCGGCCTCTGCCTCTCGACCGCCTTCATCAAGAGCGGCCTTGCAAAGGTCATCGTCGACCAGATCGCGATCTTCGGCGCTCTCCCCATCGTCCTCCTCGTCCTCCTGGTGGCCATCGGCATCTCCCTCCTCACCGAGGTGACCTCGAACACGGCCGTCGCCTCCCTGATGATGCCGATCATGGCCGTCACCGCCGTCTCCATGAACATCCACCCGTACATGCTCATGCTCACCGCGGCGGTCTGCACCTCCATGGCCTTCATGCTCCCTGTGGCGACCCCGCCCAATGCCGTCGCCTACGCCTCCGGCTACATCGACATGAAGGACCTGATGCGTTCGGGCTGGGTGCTCAATTTCACCGGCGTCGGCCTCTGGACACTCTTCCTCTTCACGGTCGTGATGTGGGCCCTCGGCTTCACCCCGGCCCTCCCCGACTGGGCGACGATGCCGGTCAGATGAGGACGACGTCCGCGGCCGCCTTCACCACCACCTCTTTTCTCCCCTGATACGTTTGCACCGTCCCGGCGACCTGCACCCTGTCGCCCTTCGCGAGGGCGACCCCCTGTGCCGCCGAAGCCGGGATGAAGACCTGCGTCCCGTTCACCTCCGCAATGAGATGGCCGCCGGCGAGCTCGCGCACATCCCCGACAGTGCCGGTGAGGAGGACAAAGCTGCCGTCGCCGGCGTCAGGTGTCCAGGGCGCGGCAAAGGCCGCGCTCCCCGCCGCGGCGAGGGCGGCGTGCAGCCCGAGGAGGAGGGCAGATATTCCGAAAAGAATAATGAAAGCCTTTATTTCCGGAGATGCAAGCATGATGTAATATTCTCATGCTTTTTATATATGGGCCGATACGTTCATATGTTAACGGTGTTAACTATTGATCATGCACCCGACCACCCTCCCACCTTCCTCCAGGAAGGTCCTGATCATCCTGGAGGACGGCGGTTCGATGACGCACAAGGACCTCGTCCGCTCCTCCAGCCTTGCCCCGAGGACTGTCAGGTATGCTCTGAAGCGACTGAAGGACAACAACCTCATCATTGAGAAGTTCAACTTCAAGGACGCCCGCCAGATCATCTACCAGTACAAACCCCAGCAGGCCGCGGAAGCCGTCTGAGCACAGCACGAGTCTCTCTTTTTCGCCCCGGCGAATCGCTCGCTCTCCGTTCGAGCGGAAGCCGTACTCTTCTGTCTGAACTTTTCTCGTAGTTCGTTACCGAAAGCCGAAGGCTTTCTCGACTCCCTCCGGTCATCCCGCCAATTTGGATAGGACCCGGTAAGAGAGAACAGGAAATCATGGTGAGGGGAATTGCCGTATCCCTGCCTATCTTGACACGGGGACCGGGGGCATGCCCCCTGGAAAAGACTCTGATCCCCTGACTTTCCCGAAAAAGGGCAGCGAATTCCGCGCTCGACCCTTCCTCCCTCTAGTCTCGGAAAAACCCCACACGCCCCCCGCCCCTCACCGCTCCCACATCTTCCGTACGACATACAGGGCTGCGAAGAGGATCATGACGCCGACGGCAGCGACGATACGATAATCGAACCCTGCATCTCCGCCGACCCTCGTCCCAGCCTCCCAGTCGGCCGCGAAGACGCGGGCGAAGTACGCCGCCGCCTCCGGGTGCTCGACGATCACCCCTGCCTCGCGGTTGAAGTCGGGGGAGTTGTCATTCCAGTTGATCGAGGAGACGAGCACGCTCCTGTCATCCACGACCACCCCCTTTGTGTGGACCTTCTCCAGGTTCGCCTCCGCAAGGTCGACGCACCGCGCCTCGATCGGGAGGCCCTCGCTCCGGGCAAACTCGTTGATCCAGGCCGCCATCTCGTCGTTGTCCTTCTCGCCCTCCACATTGAACCACGCAGAGTCGAGAAGCACCTGCACGGAGACGCCGCGGCGCGAGGCATTGATCGCCTCGGCCAGGTACCGGTTCGGCCCTCCCGCGGTGCTGTTCGTGATATAGGCCTGCTCGATGAGGACACGCTCCCCGGCCCCCGCGATCATCTGCCGCACGAGATCGCTTGTATCCGGCGCGATCACCGGCGTCACCCTGGCGCCGTGAACGGTCTCGGGCGAGAACCGCACCTCATAGTTTCCGCCGCCCGTGGCCGCGACGTTCCCGCCCTGCGGGGCCGGCACGACGTCGCCGCCGGTGCTGTCGGCCCGGTAGACCTCCGCGAAGTAGCCCGCCACCCCGGTGTCCTGCACCCACGCCCCCCAGCCGCGGTTCCCCCTCTCCCCGGCCTCGGGGACGCCGCTCTCCTTGAAGTTCTCCGACATGACAAGGACGCTCCTCCCGTCGACCACCATGTACTTCGCGTGGTCGAAGCGGTAGCGGGCATGGACGTCGCCCGCCGTCTCCATCATCATCACCGGAACACCGTGCCCGGCGAGCATCCGGGCGACGCCCTTCCCCTCAGGGCTGATGCCCCCGACAGGCCCGCCCTCGACAAGGACCGAGACGTCGACCCCGCGGCCCGCGGCGCCGGCGAGCATCCCCGCGATGCCGGGGTGAGTGAACTCGTAGACATTCACGTCGATGCTCTCCCGCGCCGCGGCGACCGCGTCGGAGAGCACCCCGTACGAGCAGTCCGGGGAGACGAAGAGGGTCACCGTGACATTCTCGAAGGTCTGCGGGGCGAAGTCGGACTGGCCGATGAAGAAGGGCCTGGGGTCCCATCTGCCGTCCACGAGAGTATGGACCTGCCCCTGCCGCGGCACCACGTCGCCGGGCCACCCGACCTTCTGGACGGCCGCCCCGCCGACAAGGAGGGTGAGGCTGTCCTGCTTGTTCGCGAGCCTGAAGTCTCCTCTCCTCTCCATGTCGGGGACCGCCGCATCGGTGTCGACGACCTCGTAGTCGGGGAGACTGCCGTGGGCCCTGACATACCCGGCCGCCTCCCGTGCGACGACGATACGCCCGTCAATAACGCTCCCTTCAGGGAAACGGACACTCCCCTCGCCGTCGGTGATCTCGATACCGTGCAGGCTCCCGGCCCCGTCGAGGACGACGTACTCGTCGGACTCGCCGGAAAGGTAGGGGTCCGGGCAGAACGCCACGATCTGGACCGCCCCGGCCATCCCGGCGAGAAGAGCGAGGAGGAAGATGACGATGGCCGTCCGCATACTCTTCGTTCCTCCCCCCGGGTTTTTATAATCAGCCGGTCCACGCGGATCATGGACCTGCCAGTCGTCGTCAAGGTCGGGGGGAGCCTGACAGACCGCGCCGCCGCCGTGGTCGGAGAGGTGCTCGACGCCGGGGTGCCGGCCCTGATCGTGCCCGGCGGCGGGCAGTTCGCCGACGCCGTCAGGACCCTCGCGCCGCCCGACACCCCTGCCCACTGGATGGCGGTCGCCGCCATGGAGGCCTACGGCTGGTACCTCTCCTCCTTCGGCATCCCGGTGACCGCCGACCTCGCCGTGCCCGAGAGCCCGGCGGTCTTCCTCCCCTACGCCGCCCTCAGGGCGCACGACCCCCTCCCGCACTCCTGGGCCGTCACCTCGGACACCATCGCCGCCTGGGCCGCCCGGGAGACCGGGGCCTCTCTTGTCCTGGTCAAGTCGGTGGACAGCCTGACGCGCGGCGGCGTCCCCCTCGCCGCAGTCCGCGAGCCCTTCCCCTGCGACGAGGTCGACCCCCTCCTCCTCCCGTACCTCTTCGACCACCACATTCCCGCATGGATCGTGAACGGCCGGGTCGAAGGCCGCCTCCTCCGACTCCTCGAAGGTGAGGGCGTGCCCTGTACCCGCGTCCACCCGAGCATTTAATTGCACATAAGATGCAAAGATCACTAACTCTTAATTGGGGTTTATCTATGGCTATGGAAAAATGCACGTCATGCAACGCACCCCTCGTCGAACGTGGTGCGACCAGGTTTAACTGCCCCGGCTGTGGGAACGAGATCAGGCGCTGTGCCCAGTGCAGGGAACAGAGCATCGCCTACACCTGTGAAAAATGCGGGTACCAGGGGCCATAAACATGGGAAAAGTCGCCGTCATTCTGAAACTCATGCCTGAATCAGCCGAAATTGCGGTTGAAGACCTCAAGACGGCCATCAAGGCCACAGTTCCGGGCATTGACGACGTCAGGGAAGAACCGATCGGTTTCGGGCTCTTCGCTCTCAAGGTCGCCGCCGTCATCGAGGATGAAGAAGGCGCCACCGACGCCCTGGAGTCGAAACTCGCCGCCGTCGAAGGCATTGCAAGCGCCGAGATCACCGACGTCAATCGGATGATCTGATCTCGTCCATTTTTTCCAGGACCTGCTGCGTGATGCCGCGGATCTTCTCGACCGAGGCGCGGAACGCGGCCAGTTCGTTCTCCTCGATCCTGATCGCCACAGGGAATACGCCCTCGCGGTTGACCCGTGCCGGTACGCCGATGCAGGTGTTCCCGACATTGTGGACCTCGCTCTTGATGTAACAGGAGACCGTGAGGATCCTGTTCTCGTTTGCAAGGACCGTCTGGATCAGGGTTGCGATGGCGTCGCCCGGCCCATAGACCGTTGCCCCGCTGTTTTTGATGATGAAACTGCCGCTGCTTTTGACCCTGTTCACCATATCCTCCATCGGGAGGCTGGAAAACGCCGGCAGGTTCGAGATCCTGATGCCGCCGATCGTCGTCGCGGACCAGAGCGGGACCATGCTATCGCCGTGTTCGCCGATGATGCGTGTGTGGACCTCGCTCACATGGACGTGGAAGTGGTCGGCGATCAGTGCCTTCAGCCGCATAGAGTCCAGGTGGGTGCCCAGACCGAAGACCTGTCTCGGGTCCATCCTCGAGTACCGGAGAAAGACCGCGGTCATCACATCGACCGGGTTCGTGATCATGAGGACGATCGCTTCAGGAGCGTGGCTGCCGACCTCTTCGGCGATCGGAGCGATGATCCGGGCGTTCCCGAGGGCGAGGTCGATACGGTCCTGTCCTTCCTGGCGCGGCACCCCTGCCGTGACCACGACAACGTCTGAGTCGGCATAGTCTTCGGGGCGTGTGCTCCAGGTAAAGGCCGTCCCTATCCCGCGTGCGGCGCACGAGTCTGTGAGATCATGACAGAGACCTGCAAGAGATTGTTCCCTGCCAGGCCGCCCCATGAGAAGCACCTCATCGACGTGAGGGATACCTGAGATGGAATGAGAAGCAAAAGAGCCAAGCCTTCCCGTGGCTCCGACAACAGTGACTTTTGACATGGGGATCAGTCAATTGGGGACGGGTCCTCGGTCGACAATGCGTGCCTGCTCTTGTCCTGGCACTCCTTCTCCACCCCGCACCCCCATGGGCGCCGCACGTCCACGGTAAGTCTGCTCCCTTCCGGGCCTGAACCGGTCTCCGCGGTACGAGGTCTTTGCCCCCTACAGGGCATCGAGTCCTCTCCGTCGACCTCATGGGACAAGGTTTCTCAGTCGGAACACACAGGGCGCCAGCAGATCGCCAGAGCCTTCCTCGGACTTCGCCCTCCGCATACCGGCGATTTCGGATCACAGGTGACGCCGAGCCACCCAGGCTAGTCCCCATATGTACTATGGCTCACGGGATAAATGCCTTCCCTCCACCCGCGCCGCGCCACGCGGAGAGTACTCGCCCGCAGGCTTCCGGATCCTCCTTTCCGAAGATATCGAGGGCCGCGAGGGAGCGTTCGGACCTCTCCAGCAGGGGAGGAAGGCGGGCGAGGTCGCCGTGGTAGACGAGGAGGTGCTGGTCGCCCCATGCCTCGGCGATGAGGACGGGCTCGTCCCTCACCTCGGGGATCTTCTCTCTCTCTGCATGAATGGCGACCTCGTCGACGAGGAGGCTGCCCCTGTTTGCCCGGATATTGACCGCCGTCCAGAATGTGGCCGGGCCGTGGGCATCGCAGAAGACCACCTCTGGCACGCCGGCAAGGGCCGCGGCAAGGCCGAGCGTCCCGGCGCCACAGCAGGCGTCGACGAAGGTATGGGGGGCGTGCCTGCCGACCTCCCTCTCGACCGCCCTGATCTTCGGGTTGACAGGGCGGGGGAACTCGATGTGCGTCCGGGAGAGTTCCTTGTACACGACGACCTCCCCGATGGAGGTGGGGAAGAGGTTCGCCTGGACGTCGCAGCCCGCGAGGAGCTCGTGGGCGGCCGGTCCGTCCCTGCCGAGGCCGGGGACTGCCCGGCCCGTCCGCACCACGCCCCGCACCTCGGGCACCTCGCGGACGATCCTCTCCGCTGCCCTGCGGTCGGGATGGGAGGAGAGCAGGACAAGAGACCTGGCCGGGAGGAAAGGTGGTGCGGCGAGAGCGAAGGCCGGGTGGACGACCGGCGTCCCCGCGGCCCGCAGGGGCTCGGTACCGGCGATCGCCCCCTCCTCCCGGAGGGCGAGGTAGATGGCGGCGAAGACATCGTCGATAAAACGCCGGCCGCAGGAGCAGGGTGCGGCCGGTTCATAGTTCTGCGGCAGGGGGGCCGCCTTGTCGAGGGGCGCGGCCCTGCACGCGCCGCAGGGGGAGAAGACCGCGGGTACCATTCCGACGATCTCTTCCACGTCCCTGACGCACTCTCCTCCGCAGACCGGACACTGCATGGACGCGCGTGGGGTGCGGCGACATATAGTGTTTTACTCGCCTCTGCCGGCAAAAGTATATCTGGCGTGGACGGCATTCACCCTCCTCTCTCCGGAGGGGGAACACCAGATGTCATCACGATCTGTCATTCTTGTCATACTGCTCGTGCTGGTAGCGGTGATCGTCGCCGGGTGCAGCCCATCAGGGCCGCCGCCCGCGGCAGACGTCCCCGCCACCGCCGATGCCGACCTCTCCGGTGCGATCGCCCACACCCGGGCCTATGCATTCTTCAGGAGTCTCGCCCGCCTGGCCGGCGGGTGAGGCGGGATACGCCTGCTCACTGTGCCGGAACCGCGACCCGTTTCTTCTCCTTTTCTTCCTTCTCCGCCGCCTCCACTGCGGTGGCGAGGTCTGCCCCGGCGAGCAGCAGGGCCTCAGGCGTCACCATTCCCTGGGCAAGTACGAAGCCGCCGGCGTCGCGCAGCGCCTCCTTGAACCCGATCGCCCAGGTGTGCTCGATCAGCATCACGGCCGCGGCGCTGTCTGCCGGGATGGCGTCGGCGATCGTGGCGAGCTGGTCCGCGGCGATGCCGAAGTCATACTCCGCCACCCGTTCCGCGCCCGCCTCCGCGCCGGCACGCCCCCCCTCTTTCCCGGCAGCCCCGAACCCGATCAGGGCTCCCACAACGGCGCCGAAGCGCATCCTCTCCTCCTCGGTGAGATCGGTCGCCTGAAACTCGGTGACTTTGCCGCTGGCGTCCTTCCAGACAAAGAGCAGGTCGATCAGCCTAACCGTCCCCTTTTCTCGCAGAGACCTCAGTTCTTTGAGAACTTTTCCGTGGAACTCGGGCTCGTCGAAGCCGATCACGACCATCTGCATCGGTCCGTACATCACATTTGCCATCCCTCTTCCTCCATCATTCCTTCCCTGTGCGGGAAGGGGGCGACCTGTGTCATGACAGCACACTATAAAAATATGGTGATTATTGTGGGCCGGTCGCCTTACCGGATTTTACGGCTCATGCGGCTTCAGGGCGTGCACTTCAACTCGGTAAAGAGGTTCTGCCATGCCTGCCTGAAGGCGACGCGCTGTTCAGTGACCGATGATAGACCCTCCCCCAGGGTGGCACTTTCAGGAATGTTCCTGACTGCGTTGTCCAGGTTGGTGTACGCTGTCTCGAGTTCGGTCACCCGCGCCGATTTCAGGTCTTTCGCCGATGTCCTGACATTCTCCATCGCTTTCGTGACCTCGGCCTCGGCCGCCCGCAGGTCACCGACCGTCGAATTCCTGTCTATCGCCTCGACTTTCTGGAGTGCCAGGTTCAGGTCTGCCAGACTCTGGCAGAGCTGTGCCTCAGCCTGCTGGCTTGTGGGCTGCTGGGTACACCCGGCGACGGCGACGACCGCCAGCAGGGCAATGCCGATACAGATCCCGATTGTCTCTTTTTTCATCCTTTCCCTCCGGACCGGACTGAAGGCAGATGTGCCTGCCCGGTCTTCGATCGCCAGTATGCCAGATCAAATATATATCTTCGTGTATCGTCATCGCCCCTCCCCGGTGCAGTGTTCCCTCCGTTATCACCACTCTGTGGAGGGATTTATCTCCAGATCGCCGCCGGGACGAGGAGATCGAGGGGGCCGGCGATGATATATATGAGGAGGATCTTCTCCGGGTACCGCCTTTGCCGGGCGGTCTGGAGATGATGGTTGTCATGGCACGAAACCGACCTTTTGGTATTACCGTTCTCGCTTTCCTGGCTATTCTTGCGGCGATCCAGGCCATGGTCTATACCCTGCAGATGCTGCACCTCCTCCCCGTCACCCTGGGGCCGGTGCGTTTCTTCACCTTCGACCTTCTCGGGGCAATCCTCTGGGGCATGCTTGCGCTCATCTATCTCTGGGTCTTCAGGATGCTCTGGAACCTCGACCCCCAGGGATGGGCCTTTGTCGTGCTCCTCTCGACTCTGAACCTCGTCCTGGCACTCCTCTCCATCTTTGGTGCATCCACCTGGGAGGCGATGGCGCCGGCACTCCTGATCAACGGCGTCATCCTCATCTACTGCCTGATGCCCGGCACGAAAGAGGCATTCGGCGTGCCGGGATAGGGGAAAAAAGAGGGTGGCCCCCGGCCTACTGCCGGGCGAGGGCCATCCTGATCTCGGCCTCGTGGTCCTCGATCCTCTCCCCGCTGACCCCCTGCTCCGCCCGCAGGGGTGCGGGCCATGCCGGCGTGGACTCGTCGGCCGTCCGCCGATCGTCCCGGGAAACGATGTCCCGGGCGGGTATTCTATTAGTTTCTCGTTCATCTCCGTCTCCCTCCTGGATAGGGGGGATACCCGGGGGAGTACGAGATATCTATCCTCTCTCTCACCCTGCCGCACGCAGGCGGAAGGAGAAGACCATCGCGCTCACCCCACCGATGATCGCCAGGATCCCGAGGAGCAGCACCAGGGATGCGACGGTGAAGAGGGGGTTTGCAAGCAGGATGACACCGAGGATGATGCTGACGATGCCGAGGAGTGCCGGCGCCCACCCACCGCCGCTCAGGCCATGTGCGATGCCGACGGCCCCCATGATCATCCCGAGCACGCCGATGAGGATCGCGAGGAACGAGGAGATGATAGCCGTGCTGTACAGGGGGTACGCCAGCACAAGGACGCCGGCGACGATCCCGAGGAGGGCGAAGACGATCGCCCATATCCGGTGCTCGCCGCCGAAGAAAACGCCGACAAGGGCGACGATCCCGGTGATCATCCAGTATATTCCGAGGAACGTGACCAGGACGACGAGGGTCTGTGCCGGCCATGCGAGCAGAACCAGACCGAAGAGGAGGGTGACGATGCCCTGGAGGAGGACAAGCCACCAGGGAAAAGTTTCTTCTACTACCACAATATCGGCAGGAAGCATTTCACCGTTCATGATGACACCTGGGTGTAGGGACTCCTGTGCAATTATATTCCTTTCGTCCTCCCGCACCCCAACCTATATCACCGGACAGAGAGCCATGGGGAGACACCAGAGATCTGGAGGAGTTTCTCTCCTTCCTGTCCGCGGCCCGCACCATGAATCCCGACTGGCTCTTCACCTGGCTCCGGCAGGCATCAAAGGTCATATTGATCGTCGTCATCTTCACTCTACTCATTCCTCTCCTCCTCGGCCTCGCCCTCTCCGTCCCATCGGGCGTGGTGCTCGGCCTCGTTTCTTCCACTCTCCTCCTCCAGGCGAACGCCGTCTTCGTCGGTCTCGCGATGGGTCTCCACCCTGTCATGGTCCTTGCGGTCATGACCCTCGTCGAGGTCGGCGCCGTGCTCGCGATCTTCGAGACCTGCGACACCTTTGCGATGCAGTCGGTGCGGGTCCAGGCCATGCTTGAGAAAACCGGGAAAAAGATGCAGACAATGAAATATCTCTCAAAATATGGCGTCTATACTCTCTTCTTCCTCCCGGTATTCCCCATCATCGGGCTGTACTCCAGCGTCGTCATTGCGTGGATTCTCCAGTGGGACCGCCGTCTCTCTCTCCTTTTTATCACCCTCGGCTGGATCGGGATCTGCCTGGCCCTCATGCTCATGAAGTTTGGCGTCCTTAAGATCATCCTCTGATGAATGGTGGACGAAAAAAAGTGGAGTTTGCAGGGCCCTCTCACATCGCCGGGGCCGCGACCTTCTTCTTCTCTGCCGGTGCCTCCTCGCCGAAGGCCGCCCTCAGTTTTGCCTCGTTCTCCGTGGTCATGGACGTCCTGATGACCGTCCCTTTGAACTCCGCCATCTCCTTGAGGAACTTATCGGGCGTCACCTCCTTGATCAGCATGAAGACTGCTGAATTCCCGGGCTTCACCGTTTCGGAAACGTCTTTGATAAATTTGTCATCGATGCCGTAGTCTGCAAAGTGGCCGGCGATCGCGCCGGCGATCGCGCCGATCGCAAGCCCGAGAACCGGCACAAAAAAGATGATCCCGATGAGGAGGCCCCAGAAACTCCCGCTCAGCGCCCCTATGCCGGCAAGGCTCGTCGACTGCTTGATATCTGTCTTTCCATCCTGGTGGCGGACCACCACGACCAGGTCCTCGAGCCCGACCAGGTGCTCCTTGCTCATCTGTGCGAGTTTGTCCCGCACCCGAAACGCGGTTTTTTCGTCGTCAAATCCGACGACAACCAGATCACTCATGATTCGTCCCCCCTTTCGTCATGCTCTTCAGCCCGGAGAACCCCGGACCGATACCCCGAATGAGGCAGACTGTATAAAAAACCCCGTGATCCCACCCCCCTCTCTTCACCGCCTCCCAGAGCGCCGCGTGTACTTCAGCCCGCTCCCGCAGGGGCAGGGGTCGTTCCGCCCGGCCTTTGCCCCGCCGGTCGCCTGTCGACCCGATAGGCATCGTGCATCTCCCGTGTGCCGTCGAGGCTGAGGCCCACGAGAAAGTTGTGCTCCCGAAAAACTCGCACCACGCGTCGTTCAGGAGAGTCCTGTTTGTCTGGATGGTGTTCTCGACGATCATGCCTGGCCGCATGTATCTCTCCTCAGGTGCGCCCCAACCTCTTTTCCCATGCGACCTGACAGCGCACAAGGCCGCAGATCTCCCTGACGGCAAGGACGGAGAGGAGTATCGCGGCGATGAGCATGGCGACGACGAAGGCCGCGAGCGCCTGGTCGGCCGTGACTCCGAGCCCTGCCGCCGCCGCCCCGATCAGATGCGGAAAATGGGGGACGAAGACGACGAGCGTGATCACGAGTACCAGGAGAACGGTAAAAATGGGAAATGGTTTCATATCCGGTCCCGTGCCAGATCAGGTCTCTTTTTTCTCCTCTGGTGTGGCCTCCTTTAGTTTTTCAACCCTCTTTGAAAAATCCACGGCCTTCTGCTCGATCTCGACCGAGAAGATCCGCCCTGCCTGGAAGAGGACGATGATCGCCCAGATGACCAGGAGGACCAGGACCACGCCGGCGAGCACGCCGAGTACCCCTGCGATCAGGGGCAGGAAGAAGAGGTACGCGAGGACGGCGAGGAGCACGTAGCCGATGAGCCTGAACCCTGTCTGGTATCTCTCCAGCTTTGCATCAGAGACCTCCCCCTTCGAGAACGCGAGCGTCGCATACCCGGCTATGGCATTGGTGACGTCGAGGACCTCCTTGAGGATGGCGAGGAAGACGATGATCAGGGCGACGATCACGATCGCCGATATCAGCGGCTGGAGCCCGATCAGGCCGAGGAATGTCGGGTCGCCGAGCGATCCCGCAAGAGGAATGAAGATATAGACGGCGAAAAGCCAGATCAGAAAGGCAATGACGATCTCAACGATGATCTTCGGAAGACTGTCTGCAATCTCCCGCCTGGATTCGGTATAAATTTCTTCACGGGTGACCATAGTACCACCACGGCGACACATGATATATAAATCAGGATTTATATTTGCCGGTCGCCAGGCCCTGGCAGAGCAGATACCTGATTTCTCCATTATTCCACGCTTTTCGTCTCCATCAGCCTGGCAAGCCCGCATGTATCCTCCGATGATTCAAGCAGGGTTTTTGCGGCGAGGGTGAGAGGCACAGCAAGAAACATGCCCGGGATCCCGAGCACCCATGTCCAGAAAAAGAGGGAGACGATGGTGACGGCAGGGGACAGGCCCGGGACTTTTGCGGCTTCGGGTGTGGCGAAGCCCCTTTCTGCAAGGATATTGATCGCGGCGATGCCGGCGACGACCGCGCCCGCACCCCCTGTCCCGTACTCCAGCCATGCCATCCCGATGGGAGGGACGGCCGCGATCCAGATCCCGATGAACGGGATAAAAGAGAGGATGAAGACGACCAACCCCCAGAGCAGGGGAAAATCGACTCCGATCACGGCGAGAAAGAGACCTGTCCCGGCTCCGGTGGCCAGGGCGGCCCGGCCCCTCGCGGTGAAGTGACCGACGACCACATCAGAGTACCGCCTGAACACCGGCCCTTCCCCGCCTGCGGGGAGGAGGAACGCGGTGATCAAGAGGACCAGGAAAAATTCGGCGAGCAATCCGGCGAGGCCAGCGAGCACGCTCACGATAGAGGGACGAAAAGGGGAATCTCCGGGGATGGCCGGAATATCTCCGGGCGAGATCCCTGTCCCCGGGAAGAATGACATGACCCGCTCGATCTGTACCTCGAGCATCTCCTGGTAGGCGGGCAGGGCCTCCCCCATCTGCACGAGGGAGATGGAGATCACCCCGAGGATAAAAGCGCAGAAAAGGACGATCAATCCTATCACAGCAGGTATGGCCGCGCCCCGCGGCATCCCTTTCTTCATAAGCCTTTGCTGGAGCGGGGCCGTGAGGGCGGCGATGAGAAATGCAAACAGGATAGGGTTGAGGAAGTCTGCACCGGCGTGCATGCCGGCGGCCACGATAACAAAGGCGGCCCCGCAGATGAGGGCCGTTCCCGCCGGGCTCCATATGATGCCGGCGCTCATCCGGTTTCCCCCCCGCGTGCCCGGTGCATGTCCGGCATGGACGTGAGCGCGATATTTATGACTGCCGGGTCTCCGCCCCTGCCCCGGCGGTTTACCATGAAAATGATCCAGACTTTCAATTCTGGAGTTATGGATGAGAATTTGAACACACAGATTTCTCTCATACCCGATATACGGAGAACAAAACCGTCCTCAGAACGATCAGGCTCTCTGCCTTCCCGCCCCTATCTTCGTCCCGGGG
>NZ_JAQVNX010000047.1 GCF_028702905.1 Methanofollis sp. | reverse complement strand
GAGAACGTCCCGGTCGGCGAACACACGATCACCGTGAAGAAATCCGGCTACCTGGATGCCTCGACGACCGTGACCGTCGTCGATAGAGAGACAGCGACCGTCTCCCTCACCCTCCTCGAACCCTCCGGAAGCATCACGGTCACCTCCTCCCCTGACGGCGCCCGCATCATCCTCGACGGTACCGACACCGGCGAAATGACGAACGCCACCCTCACCCGCATCTCGCCGGGCGAGCACACAATCGCCCTGAACCTTGAGGGCTACCTCGATGCCGAGGAGACGGTGACCGTCGCCGTCGGCGAGACCTCGACGGTCCACGTCGCCCTCAGCAGGGCCGCGATCACCCTCCGGCCCGGCTGGAACTTCGTCTCGACGCCGAAGACCCTCGCCGGCGGTCAGGACACCATCGCCATCTTCGACGACGTGGACACCGCGGGCCACTCCGTCCTGCTGTACAACGGTACCAGCCGGTGGGAGGCGATGAGTTCACAGGAATCGTTCCAGCCCCTCGACGGCGTCTGGATCTTCGCAAACGGCACGTACACGATCCCCCTCTCCTTCGCCGGCGGATCGGTCTCCACCCCCCCGACGAAAGACCTCGACAGAGGCTGGAACGCCATCGGGTTCTCCGACACCGTCCCCGAACCCGCGGTCACCACCCTCAGGTCGGTCGAAAAGAACTGGGCGACCCTCTTTGCGTTCGACGCAAAGGCACAGGCCTACGACGTCTCCATCATCCGCGGCGCAATGGGCCGCCACGGCGACGACCGCCCCATGAACCCCATGCAGGGATACTGGCTGTACATGGACAGTCCCGACACTCTCTGCGCAATCGGAGCATGAAGGTGATGAGATGAAAACAGAGTATTGCGGCATCTTAATTCTCCTCATCGCCCTCGTCGCCGGTGTAGCGGCAGACGAGAGCGTCCCCGCTCTCCCTCACGAGTTCTGGGGGACCGTCACGATCGACGGCTCACCGGCCCCGGCCGGAACCGAGATAACCGCCATGATCGGGGGGACCGGATGCGGTTCGATCACGACGACGAAATCCGGTACATACGGCAGTTCCAGCCGGTACGACGGGAACCGCCTGCTTGTCCTTGCGAACGAAGACCAGGCCGGTGCGACGATCGCCTTCCTGGTCGACGGCAAAGAGGCCGGCCAGACAGCGACGTTCACGCCGAACGGCACGACCCGCCTCGACCTGAGCGTCGGCAGTGCCGTCACCCCCACCCCCACCCCCACCTCGTCAAACGGTGGAGGCGGCAGTGGCGGCGGCGGTTCGCCGTCGCCATCCATCACCTCAGCCGCACCGACGACATACACCGGTCAGGCGTCCCTCGCCACCTCGAAGTCAGGTGAAGTCCAGGTGTCGACGACCGTCAGGACCACCGACGGTTCAGGTTCCGTGACGATCGCCGCGGGCACGACCGCCCGTGACAGAAACGGCAAACCCCTCGGCGAAGTGTCGGTCACAACCCTCGACTCCCCCGCCCTTCCCCCGGTCCCGGCCGGGAACACCCTTGGACTCGCACTGACCTGCGGCCCCGACGGCGCCACCTTCGACCCCCCGATCACCCTCATTTTCACCCTCACAGAGGATGAATGGTCCCGCATCGCCGACACCTCGGTGCTCCACGTCGTCTGGTACAACCCGTCGACGGGGTCCTGGGAGGAGGTCGCCGCAACCGTCGACCCCGCCACCCGCACCGTCACCGCACGCGTCTCGCACTTCAGCACCTACGCCCTCGCATGGCCGTCCGTCCTGAAGGAAGTGACGGTGTCGGCAGGACAGGAGGTCGCAACCATCGCACCCCCACCCGCGGAGACACAGCAACCAACCAGCGAAGCGATCCCCTGGCCCTTCATCGGGGCAGGGTGCCTCGTCCTGCTCCTGGCCGTTGCCGGAGCGTACGCCTGGAAGAAGAGGGGATAAAACCCTCTTTTTGCCTGAAATTGGCCCTGAAGAATCACATGTGAAACGATGCCTCAGGCATTTTTCACGATACTCCTGTATCTTATTTCATGCCCGGCGATGCTCTTCTCCGCCGACGAAGAGAGTTTTAAGGCAGGCCCGATATATACCGTGTATGGCATTTCTCTCCGAAGATCCCTCGATACAGTTCTCCAGGCCGCTCTTTGCGAGCGTGCTCGGGAACACCGCACTCTCGATGGTGCCGGGCGTCTCCGGGGCCGGGCCGTCTCCTGAAAAGACGGTCTTCACCCCGATCCTGGACGCCGAACTGATCACCACCGGGTCGATCACCTCCCTGCCCCTCAAGCCGAACACCCCGACCGGGTGCCCGACGCCGGCGGTGATCACGCGGTCGATGATGGCCCTCGCCGGCATCGAACCGGTCTTCGTGAATGCCGGGATGTTCAACCCGCCGACCGTGCCCTGCATCGACGTGTACGGCGACGCGGGCGGCGACCCCAGGACGGGCGAGGCCGTGCCGAAGGCGCGGGCCCTCTTTGCCGCGGGCGAGCGGGTCGGCCGGCACCTCTCCCGGTGCGCCGACTTCCTCGTCCTCGGCGAGTGCGTCCCCGGCGGGACGACGACGGCCCTCTGCGTGCTGCGCGCCCTCGGCTACGAGGCGCGGGTATCGAGCAGTTTCATCGAGAACCCGGTGGGCCTGAAGGATGAGATCTGCCGGGCGGTGATGGAAAAGGTCGAGGCGGCCGATATCCGCGACTCCCTGGACGTCGTGCGGATCGGCGGCGACCCGATGATGCCGGTGGCCGCCGGTATTGCGAGTACCTTTATCGGCACCCTGGTCTTTGGCGGCGGCACCCAGATGCTCGCCGTCGACGCCGTCCTGAAGGGCCTCGGGAAGACGACGGTGCCCATTGCGACGACCGAGTACGTGCGCAGAGACGCCTCGGCGAATGTCGAGGCGATCGCGGACGCGATCGGCGTGAAGGCATACTTCGTCGACCCCGACTTCGGGACCATCGGCGACACCGGCATCGCCCGGTACTGCGAGGGCGAGGTGAAGGAAGGCATGGGTGCCGGCGGCGCCATGTTCCTGGCGCGGCTCATGGGCCACTCCGCGGAGGAGATCAGGTCTGCGATCCTCTCGACCACGATCTCCTTCCGCTGAAAAATGATATACCCTGACATCTCCATACCTTTTTGATGCTTCCCATTTTTGTCGTGAACAACCATGGGCAATTCAACCACCTCATCCACCGCAAACTGCGGGACCTGGAGATAGAGGTGGCGATGGTCCCGAACACCACCTCTCCGGCCGAGGTGGAGAAAGGGTGCAGGGGGATCATTCTCGGCGGCGGGCCCACGCTCGAACGCGCCGGCAACGCTGCTGCGTACCTGGACCTCGGACTGCCGGTGCTCGGCATCTGCCTCGGTCTCCATATCATCGCGACGGCACGCGGCGGCATCGTCGGGCCGGGCGCCCACGGGGGCTACGGCGGCGTCGCCGTCGACATCGCCGGGAAGAGCGAGATCCTGGCGGGCTACCCGGACCAGATCCATGTCTGGGCCTCGCACGCGGACGAGGTGAAGCAGGTCCCGGAGGGCTTCACGGTCTATGCCCGGTCAGACATCTGCCCTGTCGAGGCGATGGGGTCAGAGAAGGACCGCATCTACGGGGTCCAGTGGCACCCCGAGGTGAGTCACACCGAGAACGGCGACCTGGTCTTCCGCAACTTCGAGAGGATATGCGGGGAGTAGACGACCTCGCCGACGAGGTCATGGGGGTCGGGTTCGCCTGCACGCGGTGCGGCGCCTGCTGCACCGAGGTGTCGGGGGACTCGAATCTCGTCATCGTCTCGCCGGCTGAGGTGCGGGCGGTGGCCGGGGCGTCGGGCATCCCTGCCGACGAGGTCGCGGACCCGTACCCAGATTTTCTGGACGGCGAGGACGGCCGGCGTTTCACCTTCGACTGGTGCCTGCGGCGCGAGGGCGGACGCTGCCGCTTTCTCGACGGCGTGCGGTGTACGGTGTACGCCGCCCGCCCCTGGATCTGCCGGACCTATCCTTTTATGCTGGACGGGGACCGACTGATCGTCTCCGAGTGCCCTGGCCTCGGGCGGCCGATTGGTCGGGAGGCGGCTCTCGCCCTTGCCCGCGCCCTGCTTGAACGGCAGAGTGCCGAGGTCAGGGAGGAAGCAGGGATCAGGGCGGTCATGGAGGCCGTGCCTGTCCCTTCAGGAAGTGTTGCGGTGATTGACAGCGAAGGAGTGTGGGTCGTTCATGGGTGAGATCAAACTCGTCGGAACGGCGCATGTATCGGAGAAGAGTGTCGAGGAGGTGCGGGCGACGATCGAGGAGTTCGCACCCGATATCGTCGGGGTCGAACTCGACGCCGGGAGATATTCGGCTCTCAGGAAGGAGCAGGCGCCGCCGAAGGTCGAAGAGGTCTTGAAGGCCGGGAACTTCTCGCAGCTTCTTTTCCAGTGGACTCTGGCCTATCTCCAGCGCAAGATCGGGATGGACGTCGGGGTGGAACCGGGTGCGGAGATGGTCGCGGCCATCGAGGAGGTGGAGGGCCGCGGCCTGCCCCTGGCTCTCATCGACCGCGATATCAGGCTGACCCTGGCCAGGTTCTGGCAGGGGATGACCCTCTGGGAGAAGGTGAAGATGGTCTACGCCCTGGCGGTCTCTCTCGGCGGGACCGAGGACCAGAAAGTGGACATCGAGGCCCTGAAGAACCAGGACGTCGTCGCCGTGGCTCTGGAGGAGTTCAGGAAGTTCTCGCCGAACGGGGCGCGGGCCCTCATCGACGAGAGGGACGCGTACCTCGCCCGCCGCCTTATCGACCTCTCGCGGCGTTACGACAGGGTGATGGCGGTGATCGGCGCCGGGCACGTGCGGGGCGTGGAGCGCTACCTTGCGGCGCCCGACCTCCTCCCGTCGGACGCGGAACTCACCGCGGCGCCGAAGACGTACCCCTGGGGGAAGATCCTCGGCGGGATCGTCGTCGTGATCTTTGCCCTGCTCATCATCTCGATCGCCTTCTCGGGCGTCGGGACGGGTGTGCTCGTCTGGGCGGTCCTGTACTGGGTGCTCATCAACGGCGTCCTTGCGGCGGCCTTCACCATCGCCGCGGGCGGCCACCCCCTCTCGGCGGCGACGGCTTTTGCGGTGGCGTGGGCGACGTCCCTCAACCCCCTCGTCGCCGCCGGATGGTTTGCGGCGTTGACGGAGGCGAAGATCAGGAAGCCCTCGGCCGCGGACTTCCAGAAGATCATGGACGCCGCGAACTTCTCGGAGATGCGGAAGGTCCCGATCTTCCGGGTGGTGCTCGTCGCCGCCCTCGCCAATGTGGGCTCGACTCTCGGGACGATCGCCTACTTCGCGTTCATCTCCCCGATTCTCGGGATCGACCCGACGGTGATCATCCCGCAGGGTTTCGCAAACTTCATCGATTGGCTCGGCAGTCTCCTGCCGTTCTAACTTTTTTTTGGACGAACTTGCTATCACTCGCTTCTCCTCATGGGATGGAAGGAGCAGTCGTCTCCCTCACCGAGAGCTTGTGTTCGCCCTTCCCCGGTCCTATCGCAGGTGGGGGTCTGGGGGCGACGAGCGATAGCGAGTTCGAGAAAACCGTAGGTTTTCGAGGAGCCCCCGGTGGAAGACTTGGGGAAGGCAGTTGATCGACATCTCGCGCCGGGGGACTACGCCCCCGGCCCCCCGCTCAAGATAGGCGAGGGGATGGAAGGCTCCCTCCCCGGATCTTGTGTTCACCCTTCCCCGGCACTATCATAATTTCGGAGGGTCTGGGGGCGATAGCCCCCGGTCCAGATTGCAGGGAAGGCAGTTGATCGGCATCCCGCACCGTGGTCTTCCCCCGCCGACCGGAAGACTTCCCTCCTCGCCTCCGCCCCCCCTCCGAATCACGCTCTGCGCAAATCTTATCCTATTTCACGGCCTAGTGAGGAGCATGTATCTTGGTCCGAACCTTGGGCTTACCATCATCAGGACGCGTCACTCCATCAGGCAGTACAAGGATGAACCCATCGAGGAGAAGATCATCCAGAACGCCCTGGACTGCGCCCGTCTCGCCCCGACGGCCAGAAACGAGCAGCCGTGGCTCTTCGGCGTGGTCAGGGACAAGGAGACCCTCGCGAAGATCGCCGGTCTCGCCGACCACGGGAAGTTCATCGCCGGCGCCCAGGTCTGCTTCGCGGTCTTCGGCAAGAGGGACGCGAAATATTACCTGGAGGACTGCTCCGCGGCCACCACCCAGCTCATCCTCGGGCTGTGGGCCTATGGCATCGGCTCCTGCTGGGTCGCCGGGGAGAAGAAGGACTATGCCGAGGACGTGCGTGCGCTCCTCGGCGTCCCCGAGGAGTACTCCCTCGTCTCCCTTCTCCCGGCCGGGTACCCGAAGGAGTTGACCCTCGCCGAGAAGAAAGACCTGGACGACCTCGTCTTCCGGGAACGCTATTCCGGGAACTGAACCGCCCTCGGGGTTGTTCCCCCCGATCTTTTTTTCCCTGTCGTGCGCCCCGCCTGATTTCCGGGTTTCGTGGCCGCGGAAAACAAGAGTTATTTATCCTGCGCAAATCACCTTTACCTACATGGATAGGGGACTTTCTGGTGGCCCGACGCAGGACGAGGTGGCGGCCGTGGCGCTCTGGCACCTCGGGATTGTGCCGGGGTGCACCGTCGCCGATGTCGGGTGCGGGACCGGGAAGATCGCGGTCGCCGCCGCCCGCACGGCCGGACGGGTGATCGCGATCGACCGCCGCCCCGAGGCGGCCGCCGTCGCACGGCAGTCTGTTGCGGAGGCGGGCGCCGCGAATATCGAGGTGGTCTGCGGGGAGGCCGCGGAGGTCCTCCCGGCCGCCGGACCCCTCGGCGCCGCGTTCGTCGGGGGCTCCCGCGACCTTGAAGAGGTGCTCGGCGTCCTCGCCCGCACGGTGCGGGGCCGGATCGTCGTCGACTGCGTCCTCCTGGAGACCCTGGAAAGGGCGGTGAAGGAGATGCAGAGACTCGGCATATTCAGGGAGGCCGTCTCCCTCCAGGTCGCCCGCACCCGCCCCCTCGGCACCGGCCTGATGTTTCGACCGGCGAATCCGGTCTGGCTCGTCATCGGGGAGGTGGCCTGAGTGCTCGTCGGCGTGGGCATCGGCCCCGGCGACCCCGAACTCCTCACCGTCAAGGCGGCACGCCTGATCAGGGAGGCGGACGCCGTCTTCGTGCCGGGCAGGGTGGCGGCGACGATCATCGCCCCGTACCGCACCGACGTCGAGGTCCTCTCTTTCCCGATGACCGACGACGAAGCGTATATCTCCCGGTGCATCGAGGAGAATGCTGAGAGGATCGCCCCCCATGCGCGGGACGGCCTTGCGGTCTTCTGCATCCTCGGCGACCCGAACTTCTACGGCACCTTCTCCCGCCTGACAGAGGTGCTCGAAAGGCGCCACCCCGACGTGGCGTGCTCGACCGTGCCGGGCATCAGCGCCATCACCGCCTTCGCCTCGGTCGCGGGCGTCCATGTCGCCGGCGGCATCGGGGTGAGCGACGGGTCCGAGGAGGAGGCGCGTCTCCTCCTGAAGGTGAAGAGGCCGCAGGAGACGGCCGCCCGTCTCCGCACCGAGGGCTTCGACGACTTCGTGCTGGTCGAGAAGATGTACATGGACGGCCAGCAGGTCGTCAGGAACGACGCCCTCCCGGAGGAGAGCAGTTATTTCAGCGTCCTGTTTGCGAGGAAGAAGAGATGACGAAGACAGTGTATTTTGTCGGCGCAGGGCCGGGCGACCCGGACCTGATCACGGTGAAGGGCAACGCCCTCCTGATGCGGGCCGACGTGCTCATCTATGCGGGGTCGCTCGTGAACCCGGCGCTCGTCGCCAGGTCGCCGGCCCCGGAGAAGTACGATTCCTGGGGCATGAAGCTCCCGGAGATGGTCGGGATCATGCAGGAGGCCGCCGACGCCGGGAAGTGCGTCGTCAGGCTCCACTCGGGCGATCCCGCGCTGTACGGTGCGATCGTCGAGCAGATCGCGGACCTGGAAAAGGCCGGGATCGAGGTCGAGGTCGTCCCCGGCGTCTCGTCGATGTTCGGGGCGGCCGCCGCCCTGAAGACCCAGTTCACCCTCAGGGGCGTCTCAGAGTCGGTGATCGTCACGCGGCCCGCGGGCGCGACCCTGGAGAGCGACCAGATCGCCGAGTTCGCACGGACCGGGGCGACGCTGGTCGTCTTCCTGGGGACTGAGCACATGGAGGAGGTGCTCGCCAAGGCCGCCTGCCCGCCGGAGACCCCGGCGGCCGTCGTGTACCACGCCACCTGGCCAGACCAGATCGTGGTGCGGGGCACGGTCGCCGACATCGCGGCGAAGGCGCGGGCGGCCGGGATCGAGCGTTCGGCCCTGATCATCATCGGCGGCGTGGTCGACGCCACCAGGTCGGCCTACACCAACTCGGACCTCTACGGATGACGACGGCGGTCATCGCGCTGGAGCACTTCGAGGACGAGGCCAGGCGGCTTGCGGCGGCGATCGAGGGAGAGTTCCTCCCGTACGCCCCCGACGTCTTCGAGCGTGCCTTCGCCGGTTACGACCGGATCGTCGCCCTGATGTCGGCCGGGATCGCGGTGCGGAAGTGCGCCCCCCTCCTGGCCACCAAGTGGCGGGACCCGGCGGTCGTTGTCGTGAGTCCCGACCTCCGCTTTGCGGTCCCGGTCCTCGGCGGCCACCACGGGGCGAACGACCTCGCCCGCGAGATCGGGGCGGCGATCGGCGCCGTGCCTGTCATCTCGACGGCAACCGAGGCCCTGGGCCGCCCCTGCGTCGAAGGCGTGGCGGCCGCGACCGGCACCGTCATCGCGAACCCCCCATCCACCCTGCCGGTGAACGCCGCCATGCTCGACGGCGACGTGCCCGTCTATACGGTCGGCGGCCCGGCGATCATCGTCGCCTCCTCCGCCGTCTCCGTGCTGGTGCGGGGCGGGGAGTACGTCGTCGGCGTCGGGTGCCGGCGGGGCGTGCCGGCGGCCGCGGTCGAGGCGGCGATACGCTCGGCCCTTGCGGAGGCCGGGGTCGGGCAGGATGAGGTGCTCGTGTACGCCACGACCGAAAAGAAACGCGACGAACCGGGCCTGCGGGACGGCGTCGCCGCTCTCGGCGGCGTCCTCCTCTGCCTCCCGGACCGGACGATCAACGCCCTGACGCCCCCCTCGCCCTCGCGGGCCGGGCTCATCGGGCTTGTCGGGGTCGCCGAACCCGCCGTGCTCGCACTCGCACGCCGGGGCGAACTGGTGCTGAAAAAACATGTCTATGGGGATGTGACCGTTGCAATCGGACGATAAAACAGGAAAACTCTCCGTCGTGGGCATCGGCCCCGGCGGTATGGCGCAGATGACAGGCAGGGCCGTGGAGGCGATCAGGGAGGCGGAGTACGTTGTCGGCAACGCCTTCTATCTTGACCAGATCGCCCCCCTCCTGCCGGGGAAGCAGGTGGTCAGGAGTTCGATGGGCCGCGAGGTCGACAGGGCGAAGGCGTGCATCGACCTGGCCCGCGACCACCGGGTCGTCATAGTGAGCGGCGGCGACCCGGGTATCTACGGGATGGCGAGCATCGTCCTTGAGGTGCTGGACCGCGCCGGGGAGACGGTGGACTGGGAGGTCGTGCCGGGCGTGACCGCGTCCTGTGCCGGGGCCTCCCTCCTCGGGTCGCCCCTCTCGGGCGACCATGTCACCCTCTCCCTCTCCGACCTGCTCACCCCCTGGGAGGAGATCGAGCACCGCCTCGACCTCGCCTTCCAGATGGGCGTGCCGATCGTGCTCTACAACCCGAAGAGCCACGGACGGCCGGAGAACCTGGGCCGCGCCCTTGCGATCGCCGCCCGCCATCTCCCGCCGGAGACGCCGGTGGGCCTGGTGCGGAACGCCTACCGGGACGGCCAGGAAACGGCGACGACGACCCTCGGCGCCCTTGCCGAGGACGACGGCGCGGTGGACATGCGCACGGCCGTCTTCATCGGCGGGAAGGAGACCTTTGCGATGAAGGACGGCGGCATGCTGACGCCGCGGGGTTATGGGAGGAAGTATGTATATTGACCCGGGGGCAGACACGCCCGAAGGCTACACGATCTCGAAGACGAGCCGCGCCCTCGCACGGCAGGTGATAGGCGATCGGACGCCTGAGGACAGGATCAGGCAGAGGTGCGCGATCTCGGTCGGCGACTTCGTGATGGCCGACCTGGTGCGGTTCAGGGGCGACGCCATCTCTGCCGGGCTTGCGGCCCTCGCCCGCGGCGCCCCGATCGTCACCGACATCCACATGGTGCAGATGGGGATCCGGAAGAAGGAGCACTCGTCCGAGGTGCTCTGCGCCCTGGACTTCGGCCGGGATATCTCCGCGGAGCGGGGGATCACCCGCTCCTCCGCGGGCCTCATCGCATTGCGCGACCGCCTGGACGGCGCGATCGTCGTGATCGGCAACGCCCCTTCGTCCCTCCTCTCCCTCTGCACGATGGTGCGGGAGGAGGGCGTGCGGCCGGCCCTGGTCATCGGGATGGCCGTCGGCTTCGTGAATGCCGCGGAGTCGAAGGAGGAACTGCGCACCCTCGACATCCCCTCGATCTCGACGCAGGGGACGCGGGGCGGGACGCCGCCCGCGGTGGCGGCGATGAACGAGATCGTCACGATGTATGTGGAGCAGAAAGGTGGGGAGTGAGAGGGTCGTCGACCCGGTGACCGGGTACGCCTATCCGGACGAGTGGGTGGCGAGGTGCGAGGACCCTGCAACCCGTGCCCTCGCCGCGTCGGGCCTCGGCGTGCTGACTGCCGACGGCCGGGTGCTCAGGCGAGGCTTCACGACCGGGACGACGGCCGCGGCCGCGGCGAAGGCGGCGGTCCTCTCCCTCGGGCGGCCGGTGGACGGGGTCGCCATCACTCTCCCCTGCGGCCTCAGGGTCGCGGTGCCCGCCCGCGGCGAGGGGGGCCGGGGCGAGGCGAGAAAGGACTCCGGCGACTACCCCTCCGACGTCACCGCGGGCCTCCTCTTCGTGGCGACGGCCGGCCCCGCCCCCGCGGGCGTCGAGGTCGTCGCCGGCGAGGGTATTGGGAGGTTCGTCCGCGACACCCCCCGGTACCGTGCCGGGGACGCGGCGGTCAGCCAGACGGCCATGGCGTCGATCGAGAGGGCGGCCGACGAGGCCAGGGAGGAGGTCGGCCGTGCCGGGGTGCGTGTCGTCCTCGCCATCCCCGAGGGTGCGGCTGTCGCACACAAGACCCTCAACCCCCGCATCGGCGTCGATGGCGGGGTCTCTGTCCTGGGCTCGACCGGCCTGGTGGAACCCTGGGACGACCACCTCTCCGAGTCCGCCTTCGAGAGGGTCCGGGGTGCCGAGCGGGTGGTGCTGACGACAGGCCGGATCGGCCTCCGGTACTCCCGCCTCCTCTTCCCCTCCCACGAGGCCGTGCTCGTCGGCGTGAACCTGGGCCGGGCCCTCGACGAGGTGCGGGGCGAGGCGGTGATCTGCGGCCTGCCCGGCCTTGTCCTGAAGTTCATCGACCCCGACGTCCTCACGGGAACCGGGTGCGCCACGGTGGAGGACCTGACCGCGACCCCGGCCTGGCCCGGCGTTCTCGAACGGGCCTTCGCACGCTCCCGCCAGGAGCACCCCGGCGTGCGGGTCGTCGTGGTGGACAGGGCCGGAACGGTCCTGGGGGACTCGGCATGAAGGTCGTCGGCGTGGGCTGCGGCCCGGGCATGCTCACCGGGGAGGCGGCCCGCGTCATTGCGGCCGCCGCCCTCGTCTATGGCTCGGCCCGTGCGATCGCCCTCGCCCGCCCGCATATCCGCGACGGGTGCGAGGTGCACGAGATCGACGACTACAAAGCCCTCCGCTCCCTCCCGGCCGACGCGGTCGTCCTCTCGACAGGCGACCCGATGCTCGCGGGCCTCGGCTATCTCGGCGGCGAGGTGGTGCCCGGCATCTCCTCGATGCAGGTCGCCTTCGCCCGCCTCGGCGTCTCCCAGGTCAGGGGCGTCGTCGTGAACGCCCACGGCAAGGACCACGCGGCGGCAATCGCCCTCGCGGTCGAGGAGATCGGCCGCGGCCGGGTCGTCTTCCTCATCGCCGACCCGGCGTTCTCGGTCCCCGACCTCGCCGCGGCGCTGGACGGCGAGGTGCGTATCGCCGTCTGCGAGGACCTCGGCTACCCTGAGGAGCGGATCGATGTCGGCACGGCGGCCGCCCCGCCGGTGCCGGTGTCCGGCCTCTTCGTCGTGGTCGCGGGGTTCTGAGCCGCGAAAAGGACGGGGCCTCCTGGCCCTGAAAAATTCTTTTTTTCGTCGCCGTCTTCACGACCTGTTGCCGGGCGGTCAATACCCCCCCTCTCGATTCGACTTTCGCTCTTTCGGCCCACTTACCTCCCTCTTTTATCCTCTCTCCCCCACCTTCTCCCCGGTGCGGCGTCGCCCGGATCGATGCGGCGGCCCGCACAGGAGGACTGAAAAACATGCAAGAGATCTCAGGATGTCCCGGGTCCGCGGATCAGGGACTGTACGGCTGGACGACGACAAACTGCAAAGAGGGAGAGAAATGCCGGGCGATGACAGGATAGACGGCAGCCTTCATGACTCCCCGTGCGCCAACACCGGATCCAGGAAGACCGCCATCACCACGTCGGCGTCCTCGGTATTAAGCGCATCGAATGGTGTCCACACCACCGGCCCGGTACCCCTGTACCTCATCGCCCCTACCGTCATGGCCGAGGTGAAGAGGCTCGGCGGCGTGGTCAGCGAGGTGCACGTGACGCGGGGCGGCCGGCACATGTACGGGATCGCGGTGGTGGTGCGGGAATGAGTGCCACTCTCCGTCTCGGGTCCGACGACGCCGTCTACCTGCTCGTCGGCCGCGAACGTTACCGGATCGCCGCGGCTGACCTGCGTGACCTGATCTTTCACGGCCACGCGGTGCCGGTGACGCGGGAGGGCCCGGCGATCGTGGGCCACGCGGCTGTGAACCCTGCCGGCCGTGCGGTGAAGGTCTTCACCGTCTCCGGCCACTTCATCGTGCCGCTCGTCTCCTTCCGCCGCGTCGCCACGGGCGAGGCCCGTTCGGCCCCGCTGTTTCCCCTGGTGCCGGAGGGGTGGGGATGATCCCCGCGGCACTTGCCGCCCTCTTCCCCGACGGCGGTGTCGTCGAGGTGCGGGCCCTCGCGGACTATGCGACGCACTCGGGCTACTTCGACGACTTTGCGAAACTCGCCGCGTGTGCGGAGGCCCTGGACGCCGACCCTGAGGTCCGCGGGATCTATGTCACCCTGAACGAGGTGAACCCGGCCCTCCTGGCCAGGCGGGCGAACAGGGTGAAGATGCGTCTCTCGCGGAGCGACGCAACCACCGCGGACGCCGACATCCTCCGCCGCCGCTGGTTGCCCGTCGACCTCGACCCTGTCCGGCCGAGCGGGGTGTCCTCGACCGAGGAGGAGCACGCCGCGGCGCTCAGGCGGGCGGACGCGATCGCCCTCTGGCTCGACGAGCAGGGGTTCCCCCATCCGATCCGCGCCGACTCAGGGAACGGGGCCCACCTCCTCTACGCGATCGACCTTCCGAACGACGACGGGGGACTCGTGAAGGGCGTGCTCGCCACCCTCGACGCGTTGTTCTCCGACGAAAAAGTTACCGTGGACACGGCGAACTTCAACGCCGCCCGGATCTGGAAACTCTACGGCACCTGCTCGCGGAAGGGGGACACCACTCGCGAGAGGCCGCACCGGCGGGCGCGGGTGCTCTCGGCGCCTGAGGAGAGAACGATCGTCCCGGCCGACCTGCTCAAGCAGATCGCCACCCGCCTCCCCGTCGAGGCCCCCCCGGCGCCGACGGGCGGGACGATCGACCTCGCCGCGTGGCTTTCGGAGCACGGCCTCGGCGTGCGGAGCACCCGGCCCTGGCAGGGCGGCACCCTCCACGTCCTCGCCGACTGCCCCTTCTCGACCGCCCACCGCGACGGCGCCTTCGCCGTGCAGTTCCCCTCGGGAGCGGTCTATGCCGGCTGCCACCACGCCTCCTGCGGCGGCGGGAGGCAGCGGTGGCCCGAGTTGCGGGCCATGCACGAGCCGAAAAAACAGAGGAGGAGGAGGGAGGAGGTGCCGCCCCCTCCCCGGCCGGCGCCCGACCCCGCCTACCGCGAGACGGCCCTCGCCATCCTCACCCACGGCGACCCGATCGCCTTCCTCCTCGACACCTTCACCAGGGAGCACGTCGGCGACCGCACCGTCGCCGAGTGTCTGGTGATGTCCCTCGCCTCGCAGTCTGTCGAGAACACGAACGGGTTGCACGTCTCGGTGTCGGGGAACTCGGGCAAGGGCAAGAGCCACGCCTGCACCACCATGCTCCGGCAGGTCCCCGAGGCCTACCGCCTCGCCGGGACCGTCTCGAACAAGGCGCTCTACTACAACGACTCCCTCAGGCCGAGCACCGTCTTCCTCTTCGACGATGTGTCTTTATCCGATGACCTCCAGGAGGTCCTGAAGGCCGCCACCGCGAACTTCAGGGAGAGGATCGAGCACCACACCGTCTCCCCGGACAGAAAACTCCAGGTCTGCCGGATCCCGGAGAGGTGCGTCTGGTGGCTCGCCCGCGTGGAAGATCCGGGCGACGACCAGGTGATGAACCGGATGCTCACCGTCTGGATCGACGACTCCGTCGAGCAGGACGAGAAGGTGCTCAGGTACATGAAAGAGAAGGAAGCGCAGGAGGACGACGGCGACGACGAGGACCCGGACCTTCCCGTCTGCCGGGCGATCTGGGAGGTGTTGAAGGAGGAGAGGCTCCACGTCTCCATCCCGTACGCGGAGGCGGTGCACTTCTCGGCCACGACGAACCGCCGGAACCCCGGCATGCTCTTCGACCTGATCAAGGCCTGTGCCCTCCTCCACCGCTTCCAGAGGGAGGCGTACGACGGCGGCATTCGGGCCGACAGGTCTGACTTCGCCGCCGCGGCCCGGATCTACGCCGCGATCAACGGCGAGGCCGGCGGGCAGGAGACGAAGCTGACGAAGAACGAGGCGGCGGCGATCAAGACAGTCGAGGCGATGGGGTGGAGCATGTTCACGGTCCGCATGCTCCAGGACGTCCTGGGGCTGTCGTACCACCAGA
>NZ_JAQVNX010000046.1 GCF_028702905.1 Methanofollis sp. | reverse complement strand
ACCGCCTGATCATCAAAAAATACGAGATCCAGGTGCTCTCAATCTGAGCACCAGAAAAGTATCTTTTTTTCAGAGATATCCGTGACCGCGGAGCCAGTCGACCTGCGGCCGGGTGTAGCGGTAGATGATATCGCACTTGTCTGCCTGGAAGTCCCAGGGGGTAACGATCAGGATATCGCCCTCGCGGATCCAGACCCGCTTCTTGATCTTGCCCTTGATCCGGCCGACACGCGTCGTGCCGTCATAGCACCTGACTCTGATATGATTTGCGCCGAGCATCAGCTCCGCGTTTGCAAACATCTCTTTGTTTCTCTTGTTCGGGAGACGGACCCGTATGATCTCCCCATCCGGTCCACTATCTTTATCTTTGAAATAACTCAGGGAATCAACTCCATACTTTTCCTGTGTGTTCTGCAACCTTTTCTGCTGAGAGGATATAAGAGTATCTTTCAGGATCTACAAACCGGTTTTCCCGCCCATGAAAGCGGAAAAGCCGGAAAAGCCATTATTCTTCACCCCCGTGGCGGTGGCGGTGGTGGATGTCGGGGACATGAGGGTGGTCGTGCCTGACCTCGACATGCGCGTGGAGGTGGGAGTGGTACCCGGCCCTGTCCAGGGGGGGCGTGCCAGGCGGGTGCACGTGGTCGTGGTGGAGGTCGTCGTGCATGTGGCGGTGCTCGTGGACAAGGGCCTCGTGACAGTGGAGGTGGGAGTGGCGCTCGGTGACGAGGAGATACGCCCCAAGGACCATCACCGGCAGGGCGAGGTAGAACACGGCATCGGGCGGGGCGGCGAAGATGACGACCGCCGCTGCAACCCCGAAAAACGGTGCGACAGCAAGGATCGAACCGGTCCTTGCCGTCCCGACACTCCTGAGGGAGAGGAGGAAGAGGACGCTGACAAGGCCGCCATAGCTGAGGAAACCGGCCAGCATGGCGAGGAAGCAGGTGCCCGGTGACGGCAGCGCCTCGCCGAGGAGATGGGCGAGGAGCAGGGAGAGGAGACCGGCCCCGAGACCCTTCACCGCCACGGTCGGGACAGGATCCTTTGCCGAGACATTCCTGCTGAAATTGTTGTCCATCCCCCAGAAGGTGCAGGCAAGGAGGATGCCGAGAGCTGCAAGGGAGAAACCCGCGACGTCACCGGACTCCCAGGACAGGATGATGCAGGAGACGGTGATCAGTCCGAGCGCCGCCCAGGTCCGTCTCCCGACCGCTTCGCCAAAGATGATCGCCGCTATGACCGCGGTTGCCACGGCCTCGAAATTGAGGAGGAGGGAAGCGGTCGCCGCCGGCGTTGACTGCAGGCTGAGCATCAGGGTGACAGGGGCGAGAAAACCGCCGCAGAGGACGATCCCGATAATCCAGGGGAGATCACCCGGCGTGAGAGCCGCCTCTGACCAGTTCCTGTCACGGCCGAGGGCCTTGCAGGCAAGGAGATAGGCGGCGACTCCGCTCCCGCTGCCGACATAGAAGAGTCCGGCCAGGGTGACAGGCCCGATATCGCCAAGGAGGACCTTCGCGACAGGGGCGCCGCAGCCGAAGAGCAGGGCGGCAAGGAGGGCATAGAGATAGGGCAGACGTGATGGGGCGACCATAGGGAATAGTATCATCATACATTGTCCGGGAGAGACATATAGATGGCGGGAGATACGGCCACAAAGTGCCAAAAAAGGCCAGATATTCTCTTCTGGGAGACCCTGACCCCGGCCGGGCGCACCGGTGCCGGGCAGACAGGGCAACATTATTCACAGGATAACGATCATGGGGAGAGACCAGGAGAGCTACGCGGAGGCATGACACGTGGACAGGTATGGTGCAGCAATGCTTATCCTCTCGGCAGCATTGATCGCGGGGTGTACGCAGTTCTCACCCTGCATCGAGGGGTCTGGAAATATCGTTTCCGAGACGAGAACGGTCGAACCATTCCATAGCGTGGACCTCGCCACAGTCGGGACAGTCTACCTGACACAGGATGCGACGGCCTCTCTGCGGATCGAGGCCGAGGAGAATATCCTCCCCCTCCTGCGGACGCAAGTCACGGACGGCGTGTTAACAATAGACCACAATGGCCAATGTTTCAGGACTACACAGCCGGTCATCATCAGGCTCACGACAGACGAGGTCAGGCGGGTCTCGGTGAGCGGGTCGGGATCTGTCATCGGAGAGAACGAGATCGTGTCAGAGAACCTGGAAACCGGGGTCAGCGGGTCAGGGGCCATCGACCTCCGGGTGAATGCGACCGACCTCGCATCGGCCATTGCCGGTTCGGGGAGCACAACCCTGCAGGGAACAGCGACAGATCATACGACGGTCGTCAGCGGGTCGGGGAAAGTCGCGGCATTCGACCTTGAGACCAGAGGATCGACAGTGACGATAGAGGGATCAGGGACAGCCGAAGTCTTTGCAACCGAGGTGCTGGACGTGACCGTCTCGGGCAGCGGGACAGTCACCTACCGGGGCAGCCCGGCACATATCACCCAGGAGGTCACGGGGTCAGGAGGCCTGGTTCATGCTGGATAGAGAGTTTAGGTGCAGGGAAGGCGGCAACCCCTCACCTCACGGCGCATCTCTCCTCCCGCTGCAGAGAAGAGCGCCCGCCGTCCGCCAGGAGACCGCATGAACATGCGAGAATTCATGCATTCATGGGGTCACCCCCCTGCGTGATAAAAAGAATAATATATTGATACAAACTATTCACCACTTGAACTATTGGGCAGTTCAATCTCACCGTTAAAAATTACGGAGGAGCAGATACAATGACCAGAAGGGGGGTAAATTGTCATTTTTCCTATTGGAGCGTGATCCCGGCAACCGTTTCCGTCGAAGAGCCAGGCACGAAAAAAAGATTGGTACGGAGATGGAACCATTCGATCCTTACGGCAACGCACAGGTATCCGTTCCTGGCGCCTTTCATGAAGAACATGCCCTATATGTGCCATGGCGTGACACTCGCCCTGACCGGTCCGAAAAGAGCCGGAACAGTTCCATACCAGGACGAGAACCTGAACCTCCAGCCCGGCGAGTGGGTCGAGGTCAAGCCTCTCGAAGAGATATCGGCCACCCTCGACGAGAACGGAAGGCATAAAGGGCTTTTTTTCATGCGCGGCATGGATACGTTCTGCGGGAAGAGGTTCAGGGTATTCAAAAGGGTAGAGAAGATCATGCTGGAGACGACAGGCGAGATGAGGAGGATCATGACACCGACCGTCTTCCTTGAAGGGGCTCTCTGTGACGGCACGGCATATGACGGGTGCGACCGCTCCTGTTTCTGCTACTGGAGGGAGGCCTGGCTGAAAAGAGTGCCGCCCCCATAACACCCTTTTGTTACATTCCATCATTTGAGAGACGATGCCGCACCCACCTGGCATGGGGATTTAAAATCCAATATCCCAGCCATCAGAGAGACCGGGCACCCTCTCCCCAAATGCACCCAGGGGACGCTGCCCTGCGTCTTCAGCCCCGATATGCTGGCAAAGAGGCGAATCCGACCTATTTTCCGGGAGAGGATGGATAGGTATATTCATCGTTAATCAGAAAAATTTTTGACGGAAGTTAGGAGCACCGCGTCCGACGGGTCGTGCCGGTGCATACTCGTTCCTCATTCACACATTTCCATTCATTAAGAGGTCTATCTATGGACATCGAACGAGTGACTACTGGTATTAAACGAATGTTCCAGGGCGTTCAGATCCTTTTCGTCGCTTTCGGTGCGCTCGTCATCGTCCCCCTCCTCACAGGGCTGGACCCGAATGTCGCACTGTTTACGGCAGGGATCGGAACCCTGATCTTCCAGGTGGTAACGCGGATGAAGGTGCCGATCTTTCTCGCATCTTCTTTTGCATTTATTCCGGCGATCACCTATGGTGTTGCGACATGGGGCATCCCGAGCACCCTCTGCGGCCTTGCCGCGGCAGGTCTGTTCTATGTGGTGTTGAGTGCTGTCATCAGGGTGTTCGGCATAGGGGTGGTCAACAGGCTCTTCCCGCCGATCGTGGTCGGCCCGGTAATCTGCATCATCGGCCTGTCCCTGGCGCCGGTGGCGGTCGGGATGGCGCTCGGCATGGACGGGGGCGTCCAGGTGGTGCCTGTCGAGACGGCCCTCATCCTTGCAGGGGTATCTCTCCTGACGACGCTCGTGATCTTTACCTTCGGGAAGGGATGGCTCAAACTCATCCCGATCCTCTGCGGCATTGCAGTGGGGTACGCCCTCTCGGCCACGCTCGGGATCATCAACTATACGAAGATCGTCGAGGAGGCATGGTTCTCTATCCCGGCATTTACCCTGCCAGAATGGAACCTCGCGGCGATCCTGTTCATCGTCCCGGTCGCCATCGCACCAGCCATCGAGCACTTCGGCGACATTCTCGCCATCGGATCTGTTACCGGGAAGAACTACCTGGAAGATCCCGGCGTGCACAGGACGATGCTCGGGGACGGTATCGCCACCTTTGTGGCGTCCTTCATCGGCGGGCCGCCGAACACGACCTATTCTGAGGTCACGGGTGCGGTGGCGCTGACCAGAGAGTACAACCCGCTCATCATGACCGCGGCAGCCGTCTGCGCGATCATATTTGCATTTATCGGCAAGATCGGCGCCGCACTCCACAGCATCCCCGTCCCCGTGATGGGCGGTGTCATGATCCTGCTCTTCGGCCTGATCGCAAGCCTGGGCATCAACCAGCTGGTGCGGAACAGGGTCGACCTCTCGGCACAGAAGAACATCGTCATCGTCTCCATCATCCTGGTCACCGGTATCGGCGGACTGTTCATCCCGATCGGGGATTTCAAGTTAGCAGGGATCGGCCTTGCGGCGATCATCGGGGTTCTCCTGAACCTGGCGATCCCGGAGACACAGGAGGTGAAGGCGGAATGACGGTACGGCCTGTGTCGCACCCGGTCATCACCCACAAGATCAACATGCTGCGGGACATCGGGACAAAGCCAAAGGACTTCAGACAGATCGTGACCGAGGTCACCTCTCTGCTGACGTACGAGGCGACCCGCGACCTGACGCTCGAAAAGACCATCATCAACGAGTGGCAGGGTGGACAGATGGAGGTGGAGATGTTCCTGGAGGAGGATCCGTCCATTGTCCCGATCTTCCGTGCCGGCATCGGCATGCAGGAGGGGTTCCTGAGCATCATCCCGAATGCCAAGATCAGTTACATCGGGTATTACCGGGACGAGGAGACCCTCAGGCCGAAACAGTACTATGCAAAACTGGCTGAGAACGTCCAGAACAGGAGGAACTATGTCCTGGACCCGATGCTTGCCACGGGCGGGACCACGTCCGCGGTCTGCTCCCTGTTGAAGAAAGCGGGAGTGAAGAGCATCAAGGTACTCTGCATCCTTGCAGCGCCAGAAGGCCTTGCAAAGATGGAGAGGGACCATCCCGACGTGGAGATCATCCCCGCGGTGATCGACGAGTGCCTGAATGAGAAGGGCTACATCATGCCCGGCCTCGGCGATGCCGGGGACCGCCTCTTCGGCACCAGATAACCTTTTTTTTGCCACACCGAGAGCGGGGTGCCGATCGTACGCAGTCATATTTTAGCTCTGTAGAATCGGGCATGAGTCCCGGAGGGAGACTCAAGCATATCGCATGAAAATCGTTCAGAGGAGTTCGTCTGGTCGACGTGCCTTCCCGCACGCTCGCGCCGGGGGCGCTGCCCCGGGGGCCCCCGGGATTGCGATAGGTCGGGGAAGGCAGAGGGCGGACCGTTCTGAAGGGGGTTTTGTCCTCTCCATCTCCATCATGGGGTGCTCGTTGAGAGTCAAAACCTCATGAAAACCCGGAGAACTGATCTTCTGGATCATTTTTATGGTAAACCCTCATTCTCAGATAGATCTCTCCGCACAGTCCCTGAAGCGGTGCTAACCCATCTGCCTTCCCCCTATAGTTCGCCGGGGACTACGCCCCCGGACCCCCGAAAATAGGATAGGACGGGGGAAGGATGGACCCTGCACTCATGGCCCCACCGTTTACTCCCTATCATAATGGTGGGGGGACCAGGGGGTGAAACCCCCCGGAACAGAGACACGAGAACCGGATGTATCCCGTAACCAAGCAGGGACATAGCCGTGACGCGAGCGGTTCTACAGAGCCCATATTTTGGGATTGCTCGCCAGGATACTTTTTCTTTTTCCGCTTCAGGAGAAAGAAGATCTTTATGTGTCGTGCAGAGAGACCGTAGGGAGGCATCCCGGCCCGACAGGCCTCGGGAGGAGAAAAGAGATGACGCAACAGAGATGGTCAGGAGAGAATCTTACATTCGAGTACATCAGCGGCGACGACATCCCGGCGATCTCCCGCATGCTGGCGCGTGAATCGGTCTGCGAATGGCTTTTTTTCGGCCCGAACACCGATGAGGTCACGAGGGAGTACTTCCTTCCCCTGGCCGAAGGCATCGAGAAGGCATGTCAGGAGGGGACAGGTGCCGGAGAGCCCGGTCTTTACCATCAGGCAGAAGGAGGATGGGGCATTTGTGGGGCAGTGCGCCCTCCTCCCTGTGGACTTCAGCCCTGACGCTTACCTGGTCGGGTACCAGATCGACGAGACCCGGTGGAGGAAGGGCTATGGAACGGAGGCCTGCAAGTTTCTGGTCTATTATGCGTTCACCGTCCTCGGGGCCTTCGGGCTGAACGGGGACTGCACCGCGGGGAACACCGGTTCGGTGCGGGTGATGGAGAAGTGCAACTTTGTTAGAGAGGGGCGACAGCGCCGGTACTGGCATGCCCGCGGGGGCTATCACGACCGCCTTCTCTTCGGGTGTTTGAGGGAAGACCTGGAGAAAGGGATTCTTGCAAGGCTCGAAGGGCGGTTCGGATGAATAAACAGACAAAATATACAAAAATAATAATTGTAAAGTATAATATATTTTGACACCTATCGAGTTCTCGTGAGCGCTATGAACATCACACGCCCCCATATCGAAGACCTGATGGCACGCAGCATGACGGAAAAGGCCTCGTTCGCAGAAAAGATCTATGCGGTCGATCTCCCCCCCGAACTCGCCGGTTTTGCCAGAAGATACGAGGACATGGGAGGGGAAAGAGACGTCTACCTATGGAAATGGTGCTGGGACCTACAGTATGCCCGCAATCCAGGTTTCATGCTCTCATCGGTACCTGAAAAATATCGGAGAGACGCTGCACTGGCAAAATCCTTGCTCGGCATGGCGGCAACCTTCATCGACGACGTTTCCGACACCCTGAAGGACAAACACCTGCTGGACGCCATCCTCACGATCCCCTTTGACGGCGAGTGCACCCTCCCGGATGATCTCGGGGAGAGGGGATATCTCCGGGCGATGCTGGTCAGGGACACTCTCCTTACCGCCCATGACATCCTCGCCGCCGGGCCGCGGTGGGAGGAGTTCAGGACCGCGCTGTACTATGACCTCGGGCAGACCTGGAACTCTTTTGTCTATGCCTATCTTGTCAACACACACCCTGAACTCATGAACATCACGGAGAGCAGGATCTACACCTCACATACCATGATGTTCTATATCTTCGCCGACATCGACGCGATCTTTTCTCCGTCTCTCGACATCGAAGAGGCGCCGAAGCTGCGTGAGGCGATCTGGCATGCCCAGCAGATGAGCAGGATCGGGAACTGCGTCAGCACCTGGGAAAGAGAGGTCAGGGACGAGGACGTGACGTCAGGTGTCGTCGGGTACGGGATGAGCACAGGTGTGATCAGGCCGGCAGACCTGAGAGAGATCGGTCGGGAAGAGAAGAAGAGGGAGATCATCGCCCGCCTTACGGAAAACCGTGTCGAAGAGAACCTTTTCCGGGACTGGGAGCAGAACAGACAGAGGATCATCGAGGTCGGGAAAGAGATCCGCTCCGTCGATATCGATAGATATCTCGAAGGGATCGAGATGGTGATGCTCTATTATCTGTCGAGTCGGGGAAAGGGCTCGGCGATATAAAGACCGCATCAGGGAGAAACAGGATAGCAGTTGCTCTCCCGGCATCATGACGTCCGGAGGGATCCTGTCATCCTCTGACGAAGTATCGTGCCGTTCTCGATCAGAAGGATCCCGAGCAGGAGGAGGATCAGACCCAGGGCATCGAGCACGACAGTCAGGAAGGCCCTCGGCGCCAGAAAGATGAGAGACCCCAGAAAGAGGGAGAAAATCCCCAGATCCAGGCGGCAAAACCTTCGGGGACTGCCGCCCTCCCCCGCGAGACGGGTCTGAAGGAGACCAGGGCACTGGCAAACATCCAGACGGCCAGCACGACAAAGATGACCACCGTCCAGAGGCCGAACGGGAGGAACGAGGGTGAGATGCCCAGCGCAAGCACGCACAGGCCGAGAAAGACGCTCCCCTTCGAGGTGACGGCAAAGGGGCTGAAAGAGAGTCCCTTCAGGACGACGAGGAGGCCGAGCCCGGTGATAAGCGGGGGGATCAGGACAGATATGATCCCTGCATAGAAACCAATCGGGTTGGCGATGATGGCGGTGCCGGCCAGGATGACCGCACACCCGATGAAGACCAGAAGTTGCCAGGTCGTCCTCTGCCCTTTGAGGATGAAGCGGGTCTCACCCTTCCTGGCGGATCAGGCGTCCATGACCAGAGCGAGGAAGGGGTCCCCGATCATCAGGATGAGGGGGGCGTCGTCCACCAGGTGGAGGAGGGGTGCTTTTTCGGGTCATAACGGTCATGATGGACCCGCCACTCTGTGGCGGTCTCGTGGAGATGATAGTTCCCTTTCCGGTAGTTGGCAAGGGTGCCCGGGGACGGGACATTGATCGGAGACTGTTTCCAACCGCCATCCAGAGCATCTGTCACCGCCTCCTTCGGGACGGCGACCTCCCATACACCGCCATCCAGGGGCTCCAGAAAATCATCCAGTCGCGCCACGATCTCATGCGTCCATTTGCGCTACAGTACACTCCCGGGGAAGGGTATATTTTTTGTCTTTTTCTGTCCAGGTAAGCCTGATTCCGATACGATTCCCGGATCCTCAGGGGCTGCCAGGACAGAGGGGAGCGAAGAGAACAGAGGGCATTCATATCAGGTGCACGGCGATGGAGATCCCCCTTGTGGGGGTGGCAGATGTCGGGCGGTGGGAGAACCCACCTTTCCAGCCCTGGATGCCAGAGGACTTCTACCCGCAATCGATCTTTCCGGAGGCCAGGTCGGTGATCGTGATCGGCCTGCCCGTCCCCCTGCCTGTCATCGAGACCGCCCCGTCGATCTGGTACAGGGAACTCTACCGGACAATGAACACCCTCCTTGACCAGTACACCTACCGGATCGCCACATACCTCACCGAGCAGGGGTATCCGTCCGTCTTTGTGCCGCGTGACGGCTACTCTGGGATCGACGTCCTCCTCGAAAAGCCGGTCGCCTTCTTCTCCCACCGCCACGCCGCTTTCCTCGCGGGGCTCGGGATCTTCGGGGTGAACAACATGCTCCTGACCCAGGACTACGGGCCGCGGGTGCGCTTTGGATCCGTCATCACCGCCGCCGAACTCCCGCCCGATCCTCTCATGGAGGAGGATCTCTGCACCCGCTGCATGGCGTGCGTGCGGATGTGCCCGGTCTCGGCCCTCAATGACGAGGGATACCCCACAGGCCTCACCGACAAAAGGGCCTGTGCTGAAAACAGCGCCAGACTTGAAAAGCGCGGTCTTGCTCCCTGCGGCATCTGCGTCGGGGTCTGCCCGATAGGGAAGGACCGCATTCCTCTATGGCAGGAAGAATATCGGCATCTACCGCGACCCTGCCCTGCGGCCCGACCTCACGCGGGCATGGGCGCATGTGCGGTCGTACGGGACGAAGTAACAGGTGCAGGACGAAAAGTCGCCCCTAAAAACAGATGCGAGAGGCCGGATTCGAACCGACGAACCCCTGCGGGAACAGATCTTGAGTCTGTCGCCGTTGGCCAGCTTGGCTACTCTCGCGAGGTGCAGATGATTTTTCGCTCGGCCTCCTTGAATACCTATCGCTGCCCCAGTGAAAGGGGCATGAAAAAGAGAGGGGAAAAGGGAATGGGCAACACCCCGAAGCCTGATATCAACCAGTTAATCCGCCGGGCGGGCTTTATGCCTCCACACCGAGAACCTTCAGGGGGTTGACACCGGCACTCGCAAGCGCGGCAAAGTCGTTCGGGCTCTCGCACCTGAACTCGCTGAGGGTCGTCACCATCTCTTCGGGCCGGTCCCTGTAGTCGATCAGTTTCAGGTCCATCACGAGCTTCGCCAGTGCCTGATCCCCCTTCCAGTCAGCGGTGCCGGTCAGTTCATTGCTCAGGCTCCAGTTGTAGCCCACCACAAGGCCGTCGCCGGTGTTGGTCGAGGCGTTCCAGCGAACATAGATCCCGGCAACATCGGTCCCGCCGGTGCTCTTCTTCAACGCTTCCTTCTCGGCTGCGCTCAGATCCTTGACGAAGAGGCCATTCTTGCCCGGGGTGGCGTCCCAGATTACCGGGAAAAGATCGTCCTTACACCAGACAGGACAGGCAATGACCTTGTAACTCTGAGAGGGGCCTTCAATTGGCAGGCGTTCTTCCACGTACCGGGAGATCAGGTATCCGCTGCTCACGCCGGGACAGAGGTGATTGTGGAAAGAGGCCGCCCTCAGGAAGTCATAGGGGGTGCGGGGGTCGGCCCACATATTGGCGATCGTGATGAGACTGAACTCATTGCCGCCAAAGACCTTCTTACTCAGCATTCCCGTCCATGCGCTCTGGTTCGCAAGGAGGTATTCGGCATCTATCCGTTCCTTCGCGATGATGCCGAAGACATCTTCGGGGGGAAGCGCCTTGATCTCTTCAGGGGATTTTTCCACTGCTTCAGGCTTCACCTGAAGGAAGACTGCTTCACCAGTGTCCTTCCTGTAGAAGAAGAACCACAGGGGGGAGAACTTGCTCCTCTGCGGCATCAGGAGGTTGCCGTCACCGATACTACAGCCGCTGACAGTGGTCACGCCCTTCAAGCACCGTTCGGTGGTCCGGTTTCCGAACATGACGGCACCGGCATCGGTCATGGCCAGCATGTTTTCATTGCCCTGCGCGGAGGCAAGGTGGTCCATCGCTACCGCCGCGGCCCGGGAACCGATCGCGTCCATCGTCGCATCCCCGGCAAACACCGTCCCGGGGACCAGTGCAACAAGGAGGGCAATTAAGAGAATATATCTGACATTTGACACATAAATCACCTGATCTGGACCGAACACGACCTGGAGGGACGGGTCGTGACAATCGGCACCACAGAATAAATTTACAAGAATGATCTACTTTGTATTACCAAATAAATAATTCGTATTATCCCGGCAGGCGGGGAACGAGCCGTCCTGTCCTCGCCATGTATGCCCGATAGTCCTCGCCGAAATGGTCGAGCATCATCGCCTCCTCCCGCGGCATCCGGCGGAGGACGAGGGGAACGACGGCGACGAGCATCGTCCACCCGGCCACGCCGTTCCAGAGGATGAGGGGGAGGGCGAGCGCCCAGAGGAGGTGCGCCAGGTACATCGGGTGGCGGATACGCCTGTAGACCCCGCCGGTGACGAGCCTCTGCCCGCCGGCGACGGTCACGAAAGGTGACCAGTTCTCCCCCAGGTCGGCGTGAGAACGCCAGAAAAGGATGAGGGCGGCGGCAAAGATGACGACCCCGGCGATGCCGGCGACGTCGGGGAGGCGGTAGTCGGCAAAGGAGAGGAGGGAGGTGAAGGCGTACAGAAGGGGGAAGGCGAGGAGGCCGAGGCCGCTCAGGGCCATGAGGGCCGTATCGAGGGGGTCTGACCCGAGGTCGGGGGCCCCCCTCTCCCGCAGGCCCCGGCCGTACGCGGCCCTGATGAGAGTACCGATGCCAAGGCCTCCAAGATAGCACGCCGTCCAGACAGACATCCCGGTCATCCTGCACACACCCCGACCATCGTCGCACCGGCATCATGCAGGGCCGGGGTATAACCCTTCCGCACCCGCGTCTTCAGGCCACCAGCACAAAGATCTCGGTGAGGATCTCCGCTTCGGGAACCTCACGCGGGTCGTTCAGGTAGACCTCCCTGATAGGGCCGGTGATCTCCAGCCCATTTTTGGCAAGCCATGCAAAGAGTCTCTCATAGGTCGGCCCGCACTCCTGGTACGGTCCCCTGTGGACGACACGCGCCATCCTGCCTCCCGGAAGCTCGTAGCAGGCGATGCCGCCAGCGGGGGCAAGTCGTTCCGTAACAGGCACGGTGATCTCGATATCGGCGGCACCTTCGAGATCGGCCTTCACCGCCTCCTCTTCGCTCGTCTCATGCATGACAAAGATCGGGCAACCCGGGGATGCGGCGCCCTGCGATAGGACATATTCGTACACGGTCCGGATCATGTCGGGAATCTCTTCGTACTTCCCGCGTTTCCGTATGCCGACGACATGCTGTGGTTCGACATCGACAAGAGTAATCTCTTCCATGGTCTTCGCGCGGAAAAGGGAGGAGGAGAGAGATAAACATGCGCCGGATGGGGCGAATGTGCAGGATGGAGGATCTGTCGAGGGCACCATGGACACGGCCGCAGACAGCCACAGGCTCACGAAATCAGGATCTTTGCAGGATATCTTCCAGGATCTCCACCGCATCCCGAACATAGAGGGTGCACCGCACGGAAAAGACTCCGGCCTCCCTGGCCGCGTCAAGGCTCCGTGGATCCGAGAGGTCGTAGCCCAGAAGAGCGGTGCAGTCCACCGATCCGTGGCGGTCTCCGAAACGGCGGAGAAACTCCCGCACCAGTGCGTAGCATCGCTCCTTCCCCTCCCTGTCACCGGGCACGGGGGTGCCGCGGGCCAGGCCGAGGACGAGAACGGCGCCGCTCACCGCCCCGCAGGTCCGGTCCGTGTGGGCGAGGCCGCCGCCGAAACCGCACGCCAGTTTCCTGACCACGGCCTCGTTCAGGCCAAACTCATCGGCAAACGCAGAAGCGACCGCCTGGGCGCAGTTCAGACCACCGGAAAATGCCTGTACGGCCCGATCGGATCGATCAGACATGATTCTTATTTCCGCCCGGCTGATGCCTGCCTGTATTCTGCCATCAGCGCGTCGGCGTAGGCGTCGGTCTTCTTTGTCGGGATATAGTTGAAGGCCTTCACCCTCGTCAGGAGTTCTTCCCTGACCTCTCCCTCGGCTGTGAGGTGCAGGTCGAGGACATCGCAGAGGATCCGGTCGAGCTGGTCGATCCCGGTCGCCTTGCCGTCGACCAGGATCGTCCTGATCTCCGGACCCTCGGGCACGACGCCGCCGCAGATGGTGCAGTATCTCCCTTCGTCCGGCATCTCTCTCACTCCCTGATCATGGTCAGCATCATCTTGAACCGCGTCACCGCGGAGAGGGCATGGGGGGCGTTCGCCGGGAAGATGATCGTATCGTCCTCCTTCATCTGGTGGGTCTCCCCCGCGAGCCAGACCTCACACTCCCCGTCGAGAATGGTCACCACCGCGTCGTACGGCGCCGTGTGCTCGGAGAGGCCCTCGTCCTCGTCGAAGGAGAAGAGGGTGATGCTCCCTGCCGGCCTGTTGACGAGCATCCGGCTTGCCACTGTCCCGTCCTGGTACTCGACGAGGTCTTTGAGGCGGAGAACCATCCCTTTCAGTTCGGCACGTTTTTCGTCGCCCATGGTCATATCAGGCACTTTCACGCCTGCAGATAAAATACTGCCGTCACCGGCCCGGCGACAGGGGGTTCAAAACCCCCTTTCGAACATCAGGTAGTTCGACTCATCCATCCCGAGGCGCCGGTAGGCCTCCTGAGCCCGCAGGTTTTCCGCATCGACGTACAGGCGGAGGCCGACAACGCCGGGCAGTTTCCGTGCCCCCCTCTCGATCTCCCGGAAGATCCCGGAGAAGATCCCCTGACGCCTGACGTCGGGATGGACATAGACGCTCTGGACCCACCAGAAAGAGCCATTCCACCAGTCGCTCCATTCGTAGGTGACCATTGCCTGCCCGACGACACGGCCCTCCATCTCGGCGACGAGGTAGAAGCCCTTTGCCGGGTCGGCGAGCAGTGCCTCGACGCCCGCCAGGACCGTCGCCGGGTCGAGGGCCTTCCCTTCGGTCTCCTCTGCCATGACGATATTGTATGCGGCGATGATGCCGGCATCGGTCATGACCGCCCTCCGGAGGTTGGCGCCGGCCCTTTCTCCGGCCACCATGCCCACGCGTGGGGTACGGGAGAGAAGGCCCTTTCCCCTACCCGGCGGGCGGCCCCTGGCACTTTGAGGGACATGGGAAGATCGCCTTCCCCTCGGGATCGACTTCATAGTCCTCCGGGTGTTCGACGAGGTCGAGGGCATTGATCTCCATCGCAATGAGATCATCATAGGGGAATCCCACAGTCTGGGAGACGCCTCCCCGCCTGTACTCGACGAGAACGCCGTTCGCCATCTTCCTTGCGCCGGTGATCTCTTCCATGGCCCTCCCCATGCGGCCGCGGCATATCAATTCTTCGGAGGGAAGAAAAAGGGGAATTCAGTCGGCCCGCACGACGGGGTACTGCACCTCGGTCCTGAGTTCTTCAGGCGGGACCTCGTGCGGGCTGTTGTAGTAGAGTTCCCGGTCTGGCCCACGGAGGGCGAGGCCGTGCGCCGCGGCATACTCCAGGATCCTGCCGTAGGCCAGGTTGAGACTGTAATACGGCCCGGTAGAGAGGACAGAGACGACCTGCACCGGCGGGAGGGTCTTCACCTCCACCCCTTCGCCGACGCTGACCCGACCGGCGACCGGGACCGCGACCTCGATGTCGGCGTCGGTCTCCCTGTACTCCTCGTCGTGGCAGAGCATCATCACCGGCCCGGTGATCCGCACGCCGTTCCGCCGGTTTTCCGGGCTGAAGATGGTGGCCATCAGTTCCTCGATGAGACGGTGACAGACGTCCTCATAACTTCCTCTCTCCCGCTTGCTGATCACCCGCACCGCGGGGATCTCCTTGATGACTGGTTCGGACAGCGACATTGCAAACAACTCCTGAAGGGAGGGCCTGACACGCAGGACCTCCTCGATCTTCTTGAGGTGCGCCATCTCCTGCCGCACCGCGGCAAGGCGCCTCTCCACCACGTCCACGCCGTCGTCGCCATCGATGATGATCTTCATCTCTTCAAGAGAGAAGCCGAGTCCGGCAAGGGTCCGGATCCGCACCGCCGCTTCGAGTTGCCCGATGGTGTAGTTGCGGTATCCTGTGATCTGGTCCTTTGCCCCGGGCACCAGGAGGGCCT
>NZ_JAQVNX010000045.1 GCF_028702905.1 Methanofollis sp. | reverse complement strand
CGCCGGGTGCACCGGGTCTTCCTCCCTCCCCTCCGTGTACATCCTGTACGGGTCGGAGATTGGCGACCTCTCGTACACCGACACCGCACACCAGGGCCTGCTCGCGGCGCACGACACCCTGTCTTTCACCGCGCGGGAATTCACGCCCCGCGACTGCGACACCCTCCCCGGCCTTCTCGCCGGCACGGAAAAACCCGGCCTCGTCATAACGGTCGGCTACCAGTACGCCAACCTCACCCGCCGTCTCGCGCAGGACCACCCTGACATCAGGTTCCTCGCCGTCGACCAGGCCGGCATCGGGTCCGACAATGTCAGGGCATATGAGTTCGTCTCCTACGGCGACAGTTACCTGGCCGGCGTGCTTGCGGCCTCGGCGACGCGGACCGGGAAGGTCGGCATCATCCTCGGCACGCAGTCCGACCTCCTCGATACGTTCCTCCGGGGATACACGGACGGCGCCCGTGCCGTCAACGCGTCGGTCGCGGTGGACCATGCCTATGTGCGGCAGCACTCCACCGACGGGTTCACCGATCCCGGAGAGGCGGGCCGGATTGCCGAAAGGATGTACGGCACCGGGACCGACGTGATCTTCACGTGCGCCGGGTATTCCAGCATGGGAGTGTTCGATGCGGCAGGGAATGCCACCGGCCGGTATATCATCGGGACCGACACCGACCAGTCGCCGCTCGGCCCGGACGTCGTGCTCGCGTCCGCGATAAAACGGGTCGACCGCGTCGTCTCCACCGGCATCGCGGAGCACCTCAACGGTACGTTCACCGGCGGCGATATGGTCGCCGGGCTCGAAGACGGTGCGACCGGCATCGTCGTCAACCCGAGGTTCGCCGTCTACAACGAGACCGTCAGCGCGTGGGAGGCGCGGGCGCAGGACGCGGAAGAGGCATACCTCCGCCGCTCCGTGCCGGAGAGCGGATTTTCCCTCAACCAGTCCGTTCGGCCGGGCGACGATACGCCTGCGTCAATGACGCCCTGATACGGGAGCACCCCATCCCGGCCGACAGGGAGAGAGTCTCGACCCTGAACGAACGGGAAGGTCAGGTGGCCGCCGGTCTTTGACCCGGTGTGCAATTCCGACCCCGGGCGAGAACGCCGCCGACGCCCTGTACCGGAGTCCGGCCGAGAGACCGGTCGTCCGGTGACTTTTTTTATTCCTGTCCTGTTTCATAGCGACGTTTTTCGTCGTCCGCGACGCCTGCAGGACACTTCCCCGACGTCCCCGACGACGCTGCCGGAACAGGGGCGACCGCGTCCCCCACTCCCTCCCGCACCATGATCTCCCGCGTCCTCCCCTGCCCTTTCTTCCTCTGCCGCGTCGCCACCAGGTGCAGCGCCTCCAGCCTCTTCAGGCGTTCAAAAAACATCGTGTAACTCATCGGTTCGATTGCGGAGACGGCCTCGTACACCCGGCCCGAGGTCGTCTCCTCCCCTCTCTCCGCCATGCCGGCGAGCACGGAGAGCACCGTCCTCTCCAGGGGGGCGAGGGCCTCCACGCCGGCGGCGAGGCGGGCGTGCCTGGCGACTGCGAACGCCGCCTCCACATCGGCGGCCTCGACCGCCGTCCTCCCCGCCCTCTCGGCGTGGAGCACCGCCTCCTTCAGCAGGCGGAGGCCGACCCGCGAGTCCCCGCAGGCCACCGTCCGCCCGACGACGAGGTCCAGGGCCGCCGGCGGCACGACGCCCGGGTACACCCCGGCCCGCAGGCGGTCGGCGAGGATGCCCCGCACCTCCTCTGCGGTGTATGGGGGGAAGAGGATCTCCGAGGCCTGGAGCACCGAGCGGGTGGCCGGGTCGAGGGCACGGGAGAGGTCGGTGTCGGGCGACGAGTCGGTCATGACCACGCCGGTCCGGGCTCCGGGGCAACTTTCGTGGAGGCGGAGGATGCGGGCGAGCACGTCGTTCAGCACTCCCTTCGGGGCGAGGTAGTTGGCGTCGTCCAGGCAGACGACGAGGACCGCCCCCCGCCCGGCAAGGGTGTGGCCGACCCCGGAGAGGACCCGCTGGCTGGAGGCGCCGTGGGTGGGCGGCGGGTGGCCGAAGAGGGAGGTGAAGAGGCGGGTGAAGACGGCGTGCGCCGTCCTCTCGGCCTGGCAGGAGACGAGCACCGGCACGACCCGGCGGGTCGTCTCCTCGATCTCGGCGAAGAGGAGTCTGACAGCGGTGGTCTTGCCGGTGCCGGGCGTGCCGCGGAGCACGGTGTTCAGCGGCCGGGAGCCGCGGAGGGCGGGCCGCAGGGCGAAGGCGAGGTCTTCGAGTTGTGTGTCGCGGTGGTTGAAGACCTCGGGGAGGCTGTCGGCCTCGAAGAGGTCGGGGTCGCGAAAGAGGGTCTGGTCGGCCATGAGGGGGCGGTGCGTCATGGGTGAGGGGTGGCGGTCGGGGTATATAGGGGTGAGGCGTGTGGGGGCCGAAAGTTGAAAGTGGGGGATGGGGATCATCCCCACCCCATCACCTTCACCACCACGGCAACGATCCCTCCCACAACCCCCCCTGCCCCGGCGGCGATCTGCCTCTCCCTCTTCTCCTCGCCGGCCGTCTCGCTCTTCCAGTTCTCGAGGGCGCGGAGCCTCCCCTCCATCTCCGCGTCGCGGTCTTTCATCTCGGCCAGAGTCCGGCAGATCCACTTCACGTCCCGATTCGTCTCGACGATCTTTTCCCGCAGGTTCTCGGCCATCACCATCTCCTGATGACTGAATGGCGGTTAAGGCAGATTAATATTACTTGTAGTAATATTGGGATGTGCCTGCGACGGACCCGGGACCTCCAGGCAGGAGAAAAGACAATGGCAGACTTTACCCTGTCCACCACGAACAAGACGTCGGTGCGGAAACTCGCCGCACCGATCGCCGATGCCGCCACCTTCAACGGCATCATCGAGAACATCCTGACGAACAACCCCTGGGGCTGCACGTCCTGGGAGGGAGCGGGCGTCTCTCACGACCCGGTCGAGAAGGCCGGCGAGGCCTACACGGCGCGGGTCATGTACGAGAACACCCTCGGCCGCGTCGTCGGCACCGCCGCCGCACGCGCCCCGACCCTCGCCGGTTTCAACGCGGCGAAGACCGAGATCCTCGGCAACACTGCACTGGAAACCGCCATCGGCGGCTCCCCGGTCGCTGACCCGGACAGCGAGACCTATGCCTGCCGCCTCAAGTGCCACGCGGCAAACGGCGAGGTGTACTCCGTCGCCTTCACCCGCACCTCCGTGCGGGTCTCGTCCTACGAGGACGATGCCGTCCTCGCGGCGGTTGAGGCATGGGCCGACGGCGTGCCGGCCCTCGCCTGAGGGGAGACCACCGGGAGGGGAGGACCACCCCCTCCCTGATCTCGCTTTTCTGGCCTCCTTTCTCTCTTTCCGTCCCTTTGATCCGGGCGGTATGGGCTTCTTTCAGGAATCTGCTTTTCTCGGGGGTTTTTTGAGGATCCGACGGGAAACTGTGCCGTCTCATCCGGGTTAGAATGGCAGTTCAGGGAGGATGAGGGCCAGAGAGGGGGACCGTGCCGGGGATTGGGGGTGAGAAGGGCGGGAAAAATGGCGGAAATGGGCGCGAATTGAACGGAGATGAGCGCCCCCGGAACAAACAGAAAGGCCACACGCCCGTCATTTGTTATATATAGTTATACATCAAATGATCGCCCATGCCCACCTCCAGCTCCGCGTCACACTCCCCGACCCTGGAGACCATCCGCATGATCGAAGACTTCGCCAGGGAGCACAGCGGCGAATACCGGCGCCGTGCCATGTGGTCCAGCCTCCCCCGGAAGACAATGTATCAGACGTTCAAGACAGTGATCGACTACCTCCTCGAGTCGAACAAGATCGCGATCGATGCCGGGGGCACGGTCTGCTGGATCTTCGACCCCGACCTCACGCGGCACTATCTGGCCCGTGAAGACCTGCGGATTCGATGAAGGCGAAGATCTTTTTTGCCGACGAGACGGTCAGGGATGCCTTCACTACCCTGAAGGCATCACGCCGCTCCGACGATCAGAACCTGTCGGCCCTCCTCGACCGGGCATTTGACACCCTGTCTGAGAATGCTTTCTGTGGTTTCCAGATCCCCAAAAAGCAGATCCCGAAGATATATCGGCGGCAAAACCCATCGATACAGAATCTCTGGAAGTACAACCTGACCGATTCGTGGCGGTTGATCTATACCGTGGCCAGCGACGGGGAAATGATCGTGGTGATCATCGAGTGGCTGGACCACACCGCCTATGAACGGCGGTTCGGATACTGATCGCTCCACCTCCGGTAAAATCTGGTCGTTTCTGAGAGAATTAATTCGATCAAATTTCGATTCTGTCAGTTGTGGGGGGATTGACGGTGTCTGTGCCTCGCAGGTATCGACACGATAGACCTGGTGTAAATGTTCGACTTTTCCCCAGACACCATCCCGGGCGTGAGCCGTCATCGCGGGAGAAAGAGAGCGGGAAGACGAGGTGAGTGGCAAGGTGTCTCTTCATGATCGACAGCCCGCCGTGTGTTGCATAGGGAGTAACGAAAAAAGGGGAGGAAGGTAGGTGAAGAGTCAGACCTTCCTGTACTCGCAGCGCTTACATCGCGGGCAGGGGGGAAGGGTGTCGGTGTCGTCGTCGAGACGGACGACCTCGTTGTCATACAGGCAGACGTATCTGCCCTTGCCGGGTTTTTCGCCACATTTGTATGGCATACATAATACTGATACAATATCATCGATAAATATATGGCGGGGTGTGTGAAAGTGTCCGTTGACCTATTCGATCCATACCGCTCTTTTATTCTCCTAAATGGTGGCATTGCTCTCGTATTCAAAACCCTGCTCTCTGTGGATCCCTACGAGAGGGGGATTTATGTAAACCCGGGCATCAATAGTAATTCACAGACATGATCTCACGAGCCATCTCGCCAGGGGCATCTGGTCCTATCCCCGTGGAAAAAACCTTCTTTGTCAATCAATCGCGGTTGGACCAGCCCCTGGACGCATGCGTCCCTCCCGGTATTCTTGCAGTCGCAGAGGCACAAGGACAGCGTGCCATTCCCCATATCGCCAAAACACCCGCCCTGATGAAAGAGATCGAAGCCCTCTCCGGCAGCCTCCCGACGCAGCACCGTTTCATCAACGCAGACAGCCGGAATCTGGAGTGCATCCCTGACGAGAGCGTCCACCTCGTCGTCACCTCGCCCCCCTACTGGATTCTCAAAAAATACCCTGAGAAAGATGAACAACTCGGTCAGATCGAGGACTACGAACTCTTTTTAGAAGAACTGGACCGTGTCTGGCGGCACATCTACCGGGTCCTCGTCCCCGGCGGCCGTCTGGTCGTCGTCGTCGGCGATGTCTGTCTTCCCCGGAGAACGGTCGGGCGCCATTTTGTCATGCCCCTCCATGCCTCCATCCAGGAGCACTGCCGGAAGATCGGCTTTGACAACCTCGCACCGATCATCTGGTATAAGATCGCGAATGCCTGCTTCGAGGCAAAGTCGCCGGGGTCGTTCCTGGGCAAACCCTACGAACCAAATGCAATTGTCAAAAACGATATCGAATATATTCTCTTCCAGAGAAAACCGGGCGGTTACAGGAAACCCACACAGGCGGCCAGACTGTTGTCGGTCATCTCGGAGGAGAATCAAAAAGCCTGGTTCCGTCAGATCTGGGACCTCAAAGGGGCCTCGACCCGCGACCATCCCGCACCCTACCCGCAGGAACTGGCAGAAAGACTCGTGCGGATGTTCTCGTTTGTCGGTGACACGGTGCTCGATCCCTTCGGGGGCACCGGCACGACCGCCCTTGCTGCGGCACGGTGGGGGAGAAACAGCATCAGCGTCGAGGTCGAAGAAAAATATTTCTCAATGGAGATTGATCGGTTTATTCATCAGGTTAAACAGTCTCGATTGTTCTGATTGAGGTAGAATCATGGTGAATGACCGAATTCTTCGAGATATTTTACGGGACGATTATTTTTCCGACGCTGTGCGGTATTTCTGGGATAAGCGGGCGTCGCAGGCAGAGGACCAGAATAACCGGGGGACGAAAGATCAGGGTATCCGTTCGGAGGCGACGGGCGGGAAGCATATGGACAAATTCTTCTCGCTCATTCAGACGTTGCTGGTGGATATCGGTGTGCCTGAGGGGGACATCTGCACGCGGAAGAGGGACGTGGACCTTCCGGGATATTTCCGTGCGGAAAAACAGTGGGACCTGCTTGTCGTCAAACACCATCCTGACGGGAAGAAGGAACTGGTTGCTGTTCTTGAACTGAAGTCTCAGAAAGGACCGTCTTTCGGGAACAACATCAACAACAGGACTGAGGAAGTGCTGGGGAGTGCACATGATCTCTGGACGGCCTACCGTGAGGGTGCCTTCAAGACCTCGCCGTCTCCGTGGTTGGGGTATCTGCTCCTGCTGGAAGATTGCGAAAGGTCCCGGAAGAGCGTGAGAAATAACGAACCGCACTTCGAGGTCTTCCCGGAGTTTAAGAACGCCTCCTATGTTGAACGCTACCATCAGACCTGTTTAAGACTGGTGCGGGAGCGGGTCTATTCTGAGGTCTGCTATCTGCTGGCAGACAAGGAAGAGAAGATGAAGGCCAGGAATTATTCTGAGCCTGATGAGTCGTTGTCCGGGGCGCGGTTCCTGCGGTCGCTCTGCTCGCATCTGAATAATTTCTACGAACTGAAGTGATTTCTGATCTTTTTCACTCTTTTTCCGTGAGAATTGTAAGAGGGATCCGCCGTGCCTCCCTCGCCATCCCCCCTGCTCGGTGCAAACGACCAGGGAAATAAATCTGTGAATAAAAAATACGCGATATATTTATTATCCAAAATTTGCATGGTGGGGGGTGGTGAGAGGTTATGATGTTTGTGATCACCCTTGTCCATCCTCCCGAGTTGTGTCTTGCACGGAATGAATTCAATGCTGAAGCCAAGCGCTGGATCGACGGAATGAATGACCTGGCAAAGAAACTGAACATAAGGATTCACGGAGCATATTCCTGCCCAAGCGAACACACATTCTATTTCATTCTTGAATCAGATGATGTCAAAACGATAACTGCATTCTTCTCCGGTATAATGCTCACAAATCATAAGGGGCGGATTTCTTCTGTCATTTCGCTCAAAGAAGCATCTGATACCCTTATTAAATGAACCAGATCATTTTTCCTGAATGAGGCCGAAAAAACCATACCTTCATTTTTCTTCCTCGCCAAGATCCACCGGCATGATCCCGGCAATCGTCATCGCAGGCACCCACTCCGGCTGCGGCAAGACCACCCTCGCGTGCGGCGTCATGGCGGCGCTGCGGGCGCGGGGCCTCGTCGTCCAGCCCTTCAAGGTCGGCCCCGACTTCATCGACCCCTCGCACCACACCGCGATCTGCGGCCGCCCCTGCAGGAACCTCGACCCCTTCATGATGGGGGAGGACGGCGTGGTGCGGACCTTCGCATCGGCATCGGCAGGCGCGGACATCGCCGTCATCGAGGGCGTGATGGGACTCTACGACGGCCTGGAGGGCGGCGACCTCGGCTCCACCGCGCACGTGGCGAAGGCCCTCGGCGCACCCGTCGTCCTCGTCGCGGACGTCGGCGGCATGTCGCGGAGCGCCCACGCCCTCGTCCGCGGCTACACCTCCTTCGACCCCGCGGTGCGTTTCGCCGGCGTGATCTTCAACAGGGTCGGGAGCCCCCGCCACAGGCAGATGATCGAGGAAGAACTCTCTGTCCCGGCCCTGGGCTGGGTGCCGACAGAGAAGGCGAAGGCCGTCTCCAGCCGCCACCTCGGCCTTGCGATGGCCGGAGAGGCGAGCATGGCCGCCTTCGGTGCGGTCTCTGAGGAGCACTGCGACCTCGACGCCCTCATCGCCGCGGCCACATCGGCCCCTGCGGCCGTCCCGGCCCCGGCCGCCGCCGGCGACTCACCCCGCGTCCGCCTCGGCGTGGCGCGGGACGCCGCCTTCTGCTTCTACTACCAGGACAACCTCGACCTCCTGCGGCGGGCCGGCGCCGACCTGGTCTTCTTCTCCCCTCTCGCCGACCCCCTCCCCGACGTCGACGGCCTGTACCTCGGCGGCGGCTACCCCGAACTCCACGCGGCGGCCCTCTCCCGCTCCCCCTGCACGCGGGCGGTCGGGGCCGCCGCGTCGGACGGGATGCCCGTCTATGCCGAGTGCGGCGGCCTCATCTACCTCTGCGAACGCCTCTCCTCCGACGCCGACTATCCCATGGCCGGCGTCCTCCCGGCCGACGCCCGGATGAACCCGCGCTTCCAGGCCCTCGGCTACGTGGAGGCAAAGAGCACCGGCACATCCCCCCTCCTCCCTGCCGGCCTCTCTTTCCGGGGGCACGAGTTCCACTACTCCTCCGTCGACCCGGCGGCCGACGCCCGCTTCGCCCTCAGCCTTGGCCGCGGCAAAGGCATCGGCGACGGGCGGGACGGCCTCTCCGAGCACGCCGTCCTTGCCGGCTACAGCCATGCCTACATGACGGAGCGCTTTGCCCGCGCCTTCTGCGCCGCCCTGGACCGGTGGCGGCGGGAAAGGTGAAAGTTTCTCCTCCCTTTTTTCCGTCCCTGTCGTGACCTCTCTTCTCCCTGTGCCGCCGCCAGAGTATTACGCGACGATCGCATCGTGTTTATTGTTCACACGTTTCGATACATTTTTATTATTTGTGCACAGAGATGGGGATGCACTTCGGTGCAAGGGGGAAAAACTCTATGACTGAATCGGCAATCGAACAGGTCGCGGCCGGACGGGCGATGGAGACGAGGACGGTCCGCGTCAGGGAACAGGAGTACGCCCGCCTCAAGGCCCTCGGCACGGTGCGGGACTCCTTCTCCGATGTGATCGAGCGTCTGCTCGATTTCTACGAGGCCTATGACGCCGGCGTCCACTCGCGCGACTCATCTGACTTCGAAGGGAGGGTGGAGCTCCCGGAGAGCCCGGTCTACCGGAAAATTGCTCTCGACCTCTTCGACCGGACGCTCGCCCTGGGCAGCGGCATCACCTTCACCGTGGGGTACGATCCTGTGGTGTCGCCGCTCAACAGAACCGGAAAGGGCCTTGTCACCTTCTACAAGGACGACCGGCGGTTCTGTCTCTTCAGGGTGGGAAAAGAACGCCTCTGGCTCTACTTCCCGACCGAAAAGGAGGAGACGGAACTGGAGGGCTGGGAACTTGTGCAGAACATATTCCTGGACAACTTCCTTGAGGACGGGGGGATGCAGCTCATTCAGCGGCAATACCAGCTGGCATAGGTGAGGCACGTCCTTTGTGCGGGGATCTCTGGAACACCACCGGGACCCCTTTTTTGATAATCCTATACTATTCATGCGACCCCTCCCCCGACTGAGGTCGGGGACGTCCGGATCTTTTTGACCTGTCGCGGCGTTCCGGCAGAACCCGAAAAAAAGAGAAATTATTTCTTTGCCGTCCCCTGCTTCTTGACGCCCTCGATCGCCGCCTTCACCTTTGCCGGGTCGCCGAGGTAGTAGTGGCGGAGGGGCTTCAGGTCGTCGTCGAGTTCGTAGACCAGGGGAATGCCGGTCGGGATGTTCAGGTGTGCGATCTCGTCGTCGGGGATGGCGTCGAGGTGCTTCACCAGGGCCCGGAGAGAGTTTCCGTGGGCGGCGATGAGCACCCTCTTCCCCGCCTTCAGGGCCGGGACGATCTCTTCCTCCCAGTACGGGAGGAAACGCCCGACCGTGTCCTTCAGGCACTCGGTCCCGGTGGCCGCGGCCTCAGGGATCGCCGCGTACCGGCGGTCGTGGACCGGGTGGCGTTCGTCGTCCCGTTCGAGCGCCGGCGGCTGCGTCGCATAACTCCGCCGCCAGATGAAGACCTGCTCGTCGCCGAACTTCGCCGCCATCTCGGCCTTGTTCAGGCCCTGGAGGGCGCCGTAGTGGCGCTCGTTCAGCCGCCAGGAGCGCGTCACCGGGATCCACATCAGGTCGGTCTCGTCGAGGACGATCCAGAGTGTGCGGATCGCCCTCTTCAGGACCGAGGTGAAGGCGCAGTCGAAGGTGTAGCCCTCCTCCCGCAGGACGCGGCCAGCCTCGTGCGCCTCCTCCACCCCTTTTTCCGAGAGGTCGACGTCGGTCCACCCGGTGAACCGGTTTTCCCTGTTCCAGACACTCTCACCATGCCGTAATAGGACGAGTTTGATCATGACCATTCCTCGAAGTGTTCTCTTCTACTGGTTTACGGGGCTGCCTCTTATTGGTGACGCTTCCCGTGTCCCGGCGAAAGTAAGCCTTAACACCTTCGCGCCCCCATTTTCAGGCATGACACGTCCGACGCTCCAGGTGGCGCTCGATATCCTCGAACTGCACCGGGCCGCCCTGATCGCGAGGGAAGCGGTCGCGGGCGGCGCCGACTGGATCGAGGTGGGCACCCCTCTGATCAAGAGCGAGGGGATGGCGGCGGTGCGCGAACTCCGCAGCGCCTTCCCCCACCAGGTGATCGTCGCGGACATGAAGATCGCCGACACCGGCACGCTGGAGGTCGAGATGGCGGCCAAGGCCGGGGCGAACATCGTCTGCGTCCTCGCCGACGCCGACGACTCGGTCATCGCCGAGTGCGTCCGGGCCGCACGCCTGTACGGCGTGAAGATCATGGCCGACCTGATCCATGTCGCCGACCCCGTGGGGCGGGCGAAGGAACTCGAAGTCCTCGGCGTCGACATCGTCAACGCCCACGTCGGGATCGACCAGCAGATGCTCGGCAAAAGTTCCGTCGACCTCCTCCGCACCCTTGCCGGGTCGGTCTCCCTCCCCCTCGCGGTGGCCGGCGGCCTCGACGCCGCGACCGCGGCCGAGTGCGTGCGTGCCGGTGCCGAGATCGTCATCGTCGGCGGCTGGATCGTCAAGTCCGGGGACGTCGAGGGATCGGCACGGACGATCCGGGCGGCCCTGGACGACCCCTCCCTCGCCCCCGCGAAGAGGGCCTCCCCTGACGAGGAGATCAGGGCGATCCTGATGCAGGTCTCGGCCCCGAACGTCACCGACGCCATGCACCGGAAAGGTGCGATGAACGGCCTCGTCCCCCTCACCAGGGGCGTGAAGGCCGTCGGCCCCGCGGTGACGGTCCAGACCTTCGCGGGCGACTGGGCCAAACCCGTGGAGGCGATCGACCTCTGCAGGCCCGGCGACGTCCTGGTGATCAACAACGACGGCCGGACCCATGTCGCCCCCTGGGGCGAACTCGCCACCCACTCGGCACAGAACCAGGGCGTCAGCGGCGTCATCATCGACGGCGCCGTCCGCGACGTCGACGACATCAGGGCGATGCAGTACCCCCTCTTCGCCCGCGCCTGCGTCCCGAACGCCGGGGAGGCGAAGGGCTTCGGCGAGATCAACGCCGAGATCGCCTGCTGCGGCCAGCAGGTCAGGCCGGGCGACTGGATCATCGCGGACGAGAGCGGCGCCGTCGTCATCCCGAAAGAGCGGGCCTACGAGATCGCCCGCCGCGCCCTCGAAGTGAAGAAGATGGAGGAGCGGGTGCGGGAGGAGATCGCACGCGGGAGCACCCTCGCGCAGGTGCAGGAACTGTATAAGTGGGAGAAGAAGTGAAAACGTCTCCCTTCATCTATTTTCAGACTAAATGAATCTCAGGATGGCGGATATCAGCCGTAACCGCTCAGTCACGTCGTAAAAAAGAGAGGGGCCACGCCCCGCGGGGCGTCACTGGAAAAGATCTACGCTGAGCAGTTTCCCGCCCGCGGCGAGGATCCTGTCGATCCCCTCCTCGACCTGGTCGACCCGCAGGATGAGCACAGCCGCATCCTTGCCCGAGTAGGCGTACGAGTACTCGATATTGACCCCCGCGTCGCCGAGGATGCGGGCGATCTCGTAGAGACCGCCGGGCTCGTCGCGCATGGCGACGGCGATGACGTCGGTGAAGGAGACCATGAAGCCGAGTTTCGTGAGACAGTCGTGGGCCTTCTCCGGCCTGTTCACGAGCGCCCGCACGACGCCGAAGCCGTTCGCCTCCGCGATCGAGAAGGCGAGGATATTGATCCCGGCCTCTTCGAGGGCGCGGGCGATCGCCGCAAGGCGGCCGGGCTTGTTCTCTGAAAAGATCGAGACCTGCTTGATGATATACTTCTTCTCAGCCATCTTCAGTACACTCTCCGGTCAATCACTCTCTTTGCCTTCCCCTCGAAGCGGGGGAGCGACCCCGGCGCCACGAGTTCGACGTCGGCCGCCACATTGAGGGAACTCTTCAGCTGGTGGACGACCTTCCCCCGCACCCTCATCAGGTCGGTGATCTTGTCGGAGAAGGCCTCCTTGCTCATCTCCACCCGCACCAGCATGGAGTCCAGGGCCCCGCGTCGGTCCACCTCGATCAGGAAGGCGCTGCCGACCACCTCGGGGATGCCCATGAGCGTGTGTTCGACCTGCGACGGGAAGACATTGATCCCGCGCACGATGAGCATATCGTCGACGCGGCCCTGGATGCGCATGATCCGCGGCGACGTCCGGCCGCAGGCACAGACCGAGTCGTCGAGGGCCGTGATGTCCCCGACGCGGTAGCGGATCAGGGGGAATGCCTCCTTTTTCAGGATGGTCATCACCAGTTCGCCCTTCTCGCCGGGCGGCAACTGCTCGCCGGTCTCCGGGTCGATGATCTCCGGATATGCGATGTCCCCCCAGATATGGATGCCGTTCTGTTCGGCGCACTCGGTGAACATCGGGCCGGAGAGTTCGCTCGTGCCGTAGATGTCGAAGACCCTGATGCCGAGGGACTCCTGGATCTTCTTCCGCATCTGCTCGGACCAGGGTTCGGCCCCCAGGATACCGAGGCGGAGACCCGTGTCCTTCGGGATCGAGACGCCCATCTTCTCGGCCGTCTCGCCGAGGTGCATGAGGTACGAGGGAGTGCAGGCGATCGCCGTCACATGGAGGTCCTGCATCAGTTCGATCTGCCTCTCGGTGTTGCCCGTGCTCATGGGGAGCACGGTCGCCCCCACCCTCTCGGCGCCGTAGTGGATGCCGAGGCCGCCGGTGAAGAGGCCGTAGCCGTAACTCACCTGGATCACGTCGCCCCGGCCGAGACCGCAGGCGGTGAAGGAGCGGGCGAGGGAGGTCGTCCAGTTCTCCAGGTCGTTTGCGGTGTAGCCGACGACCGTCGGCTTGCCGGTCGTCCCTGACGAGACATGGTAGCGGACGAGTTCCTCCTGCGGCGCGGTGAAGAGGCGGTCAGGGTAGTTGTCCCGCAGGTCCCGCTTGTACATGAAGGGGAGCTTCGTGACGTCGTCGAGCGTCCTGACATCGTCGGGGTGGACGCCGGCCTCCCGCATCCGCGCGTGATAGAAGTCGGAAAAACTGTACAACCGGTAGACGAGCGTCTTCAAAAGCCGGTACTGGAGTTTTTTCATCTCCCCGGCCGGCATCTCTTCCACGCGGGGGTCCCACATCCTCACCAGATCTCATTCCTCCTGTCTACGACGTGGCGGGCCTTCCCCTCAAAGCGGGGCAGGCTGCCCGGTTCAACGAGCCTGACGGTCGTCCTGAGGTTCAGGGCCTCCTTGATCGCCCCGGCCACCGTCTTCTGGAGGCGGGCGAGGTCGGCGAGTTCGCCGCTGAAACTCTTCCTGTTGATCTCGACCTCGATCGTCATCTCGTCAAGATGGTTGATCCTGTCCACATATACCATGAACTGGTCCCCCACGTCGGGGATGGAGAGGAGGGTGTGCTCGATCTGGGACGGGAAGACGTTGATACCCCTGATGACGAGCATGTCGTCGGCCCTGCCGGTGATGCGCGCTATTCTTTTGCCGCGGCCGCAGGGGCAGTCCTCGGGGATGATGCGGGTGATGTCGCCGGTGCGGTACCGGATCAGGGGCATCGCCTCCTTGACCAGGGGCGTGACGACCAGTTCGCCCTTCTCGCCGTCGGGCAGGCGTTCGCCCGTGATGGGGTCGATGATCTCGGCGAGGTAGCAGTCGTGCCAGATGTGGAGGCCGTCGTGCTCGGGGCACTCGAAACCGGCGCCCGGCCCGTACATCTCCGACATCCCGTACGAGTCGAAGGCTTCGAGGCCGAGACGTTCCTCCAGTTCCTTTCTCATGTTCTCTGACCAGGGTTCGGCGCCGAAGATCCCGATCCGCAGGGTGTCGAGGGTGGCGCCCATCTCCTCGGCGACCTCGGCGAGGTGCATCCCGTAGCTGGGGGTGCAGTGGATCGCGGTGACGCCGAAGTCCTGGATCATCTCGATCTGCCTTTTGGTGTTGCCGGTGGCGCTCGGGATCACGGTCGCCCCGATCTTCTCGGCGCCGTAGTGGAAGCCGAGGCCGCCGGTGAAGAGGCCGTAGTTCACGGCGTTCTGGAAGATGTCCTCGTCGGTCAGGCCGATCATGGTGAGGTTCCGCGCGATCAGTTCAGACCAGTTGTCCAGGTCCTGTCTCGTGTAACTGACGACGGTCGGTTTGCCTGTCGTGCCCGAGGTGGTGTGGATGCGCACGACCTGTTTCATCGGGACGGCGATGTTGCCGAAGGGGTAGGCGTCGCGCAACTCCTTCTTGTAGGTGAAGGGGAGTTTTTCCACGTCGGCGAGGGTCGTGATGTCGTCGGGCGTGACGCCGGCGTCCCTGAACTTCCGCCGGTAGAAGTCGACGTTCTGCGAGTGGTGTACAGTCCACTTCAGCCGCGAAAGCTGCAACGCTTCGAGGTCTGCCCCTGAAATCGTCTCCATTTCCCTGTTCCAGAACATGTGCACACTATCCTCTGATCCGGGCGGCCTCCCCGCCCGTGATGGTTGGAAAAGAGTTGGGGCCCGCCCCCAAATAACCTTGCCATGTTCTGACATGGCGCGCCGTGCCGGGCCCTCACCCGGCGTGCCGCACGATCGCGAGGGCGCGGAGGGCGCTCTGCTCCTTGTCCTTGATCTCCAGCATGATGTCGGGGTCGTGGGGTCGGGCGGCGGCGAGGAAGGCGGCGAAGTGGGCGGGGTCGAGGGTGCGGGCATGGCGGCCGCGCCGCCCGCCCGGTTCCTGGGAGGAGTAGTCGACCATCGGGACGCCGTCCCTCTCCGACCAGGTGGCGGCGCAGGCGGCGACGGCCGCGCCGGTGTCGAGGCCGGAAGGGTTGCACTCGTGGTGGAAGGCGTCGAAGAGGACGGGGATGCCGCACTCGCGGCTGACGGCGCGGCACTCCGCCTCGGTGTACAGGCGGTCGTCGTTCTCGACGACCAGGCGCCGCCTCACCTCGCGGGGGAGGGTGCGGTACCTGTCGAGAAACCGGCCGACGGCCGCCTCCCTGTCGCCGTAGGCCCCGCCGAGGTGGATCTGGACCTTTGCCGTCGTGTCCAGGCCCATGGCGTCGAGGACCGCGGCGTGGTACGCCAGTTCGGCGACGCTCCTCTCACCGACACCCGCGTCGGGTGAGGTGAGGAGGGTGAACTGGTCGGGGTGCAGGGAGATGCGCATGCCGCGGCCCCGGACGAACGCCCCTATCCCGGCGAACTCCTCCGCGAAGATCGCCGGCCAGTCGAGGGCGTTCACCGGGTGGGAGGCGAAGGGGACGAGGTCCGAGGTGACCC
>NZ_JAQVNX010000044.1 GCF_028702905.1 Methanofollis sp. | reverse complement strand
TCCTGAGTGCGGAGGGATACTTGATTCCTCTCCTTGCAACAGGGCACCTGAAGGATACTGTTCAATTGCCGCCCCTCGGCTATCTTCATCCGTGGGGGGTCCGGGGGGCAACGCCCCCGGTACGAGATGGCGGTGAAGATTCTGCGGTCGGGGCGGCACGCCTGATCATCACCCCTTCCCACATTTTCACGCCGGCGGCGCTGCCCCCGGACCCCCGGGACGAAGATAGGGGCAGGAAGGCAGAGAGCCCGATCGTTCTGCGGGCGGTTTTGTTCTCCGTATATCGGGTATGAGAGAAATCCGTGTGTTCAAATTCTCATCCATAACTCCAGAATTGAACGTCTGGATCATTTTCATGGTAAACCCTCTCGGGAAAGTACTTCCTGAAGCAATAGGGGGAAAATTCTGTTCAGAAGTGCCTGGTCCAGGGGGCTCCCCATCCCCCCTGCCATTAAGATAGGGGCAGGGATGGCATACTCATCCAGGACTCCGGCCCTGTCTTCCCGGGACCAATCCTCGCGCGGGGGTCCGTGGGAACGACCGAAGGGAGTCGAGAAAATCTTTGATTTTCGGCGTCAGTCCCCCGGCGAACGGGAAGGCAGAGGATCAGCACACACCATCAACCTATGTAGGAGGAATTACCATGAAAATGATCCAGAAGATTCGTTCTCCGGGTTTTCATGGGGTTTTGACCCTCAACGAGCACCCCATGATGGAGATAGAGAGAACAAAACCACCTTCAGAAAGGTTTGCCCTCTGCCTTCCCCGTCCCATCACAATTCCGGGGGCCCGGGGGCAGCGCCCCCGGCGCGAGCGTGCGGGAAGGCACGTCGACCAGACGAACTCCTCAGAACAATTTTCATGCGGCGTTATGACAACTCCCCGGTCCTGTTCCCACATGCCGGACAATACCTTTTTTACGCGAAGGGATCGGTCTGTGCCGAACACTATGTACAGGGAGATGCAACAGGTGTAGGAGAGCATGATCGACCTCCTTCCCCTTCTTGTGCTGGTGCTGATCGGCGTCTCTGCCGGCCTTCTCTCCGGCATGCTTGGCGTGGGCGGCGGCTTCATTATGGTCCCGGTGCAGTTCTGGCTATATTCCGCATCAGGCTACTCGGACGAGGTCGCTCTCAGGCTCGCCTTTGCAACGAGCCTCGCTGTCATCCTCCCCACCGCCCTGAGCAGTGCCGTCGGCCACCACCGGAAGGGCGCCGTCGTCTGGCGGGCGGGGGCGCTCCTTGGTGCTGCGGCCCTGCCTGCGGCGGTCTTCGGCGCATGGCTTGCCACGCTCCTCCCTGCCGCGCCTCTTGAGACTTTTTTCGGCCTTGTCGTCCTCGCCGCCGGGGCACGCACCTTCTTCGCCCCTCCGGAGAGTGCGGAGGTGCCGGCGGTCCCGGAGACGCGGTACCTCCTCTGGGGCGTCCCGGTCGGCCTGGTCTCCGGCCTTGCAGGCATCGGCGGTGGCGTCATCCTGGTTCCGATCCTCACCGTGGTTCTCCGCTTCCCGATGCACCGCGCCGTCGCGACCTCGACGGTCGTGATGCTCGCAGCCGCCAGCGGCGGTCTTGTCACGTACATGGTCCTCGGGCAGGGAGTCGCCGGCCTCCCGCCCCTTGCTGTCGGCTACGCGGACTTCTTCCAGGCCGCAGTGCTGGCCGCGGCGAGCATCCCGGCGGCGCAGGTGGGGGCCCTCATCTCCCACCGCATGCCAGTGCGGCTCCTGAAGGGCGTGTTTGTCGTGCTCACCACCTATATCGGCCTGCGGATGATCGGGGTCTTCTCCATCCTCGGTCTCCCCCTCTGATGAACACTCATATAGGGGGATGACGATCCTCCCTCATGGCCACCCTCTCCGATCCCGTCCGCCTCGTCGTCTCGGTCGCCCTGACCCTCCTTGCCGGCTTTGCAGGTTCGATCTTCACGGCGCCGCAGATACCCGGCTGGTACGCCGGGCTCGCGAAGTCCCCGTTGAACCCGCCTGCCTGGGTCTTCGGCCCTGTCTGGACGATCCTTTTCATCCTGATGGGTATCTCGCTCTTTCTCGTCTGGCGGGAGGGGACGGAGCGGCCCGAGGTCAGGGCTGCCCTCCTCGCCTTCGGGGTGCAGCTCGCGCTCAACGTCCTCTGGTCGGTCCTCTTCTTCGGCCTGCAGTCGCCCCTTCTCGGGTTTCTTGAGATCATTCTCCTCTGGGGTGCGGTCCTCGCCACCATCGTCCTCTCGGCCCGCGTCTCGAAAACGGCCGCCTGGCTCCTCCTGCCGTACCTCCTCTGGGTGAGTTTTGCCGCCTACCTCACCTGGGCGGTCTGGACCCTCAACCCCTGAACCTGCCGGAAGGGAGATATAGAGAGAAAAATACCCTTTTTCACGCACATCACCCTCGTCATCGTCGGTGCCGTCTTCCTCCTCATCGCCTTCAGGCAGACCCTCGGCGTCAGGATCTCCATCTGGCAGATCATGCTCGGCGGAGCGGTCGCCATGCTCCTTTCAGGCTCGGTCAGCCCGGTGTCGGCACTTCAGGCGATCGATCCCGATGTCATGATCTTCCTCTTCTGCATGTTCCTCATCGGCGTCGCCCTGGAGGAGAGCGGCTACCTTTCCACCCTGAGCACGGCCCTCCTCGGCCGTGCAAAAACGGCGGGGGGCCTCATCGTCCTTCTCGTTCTCTTTGCCGGTATCGGTTCCGCTCTCCTGATGAACGACACTCTCGCCGTCATCGGGACACCTCTCGTCCTCGGGTATGCGGTGCGGTACGGGATCCGGTCGCAGGCTCTTCTCCTTGCCCTTGCCTTTGCCGTAACGACAGGGAGCGCCGCAAGCCCGATCGGGAACCCGCAGAACCTCCTGGTCGCCACGAAGGGGGGTTTTGCCGACCCGCTCACGGCGTTCCTCATCGCCCTTGCGCCGCCGACCGTCCTTGCTCTCCTTCTTGTCTGCGCCGTTCTCTTCGTCGCCTTCAGGGAAGAGTGGGGAAAAAGTCTCGACGCCCCCGCGCCGCCCGCGTGTATCGGAGACCCCGACCTCACGACACTTGCCCGGACCTCCCTTATCGTCGTCGTCGCCCTGATCATCGCAAAGATTGTCATCTTCGCGGTCGCACCCGGAACCGACATCCCTCTCATTGCCATCGCCGTCGCCGCCGCCGTCCCCCTCCTGGTCCTCTCTCCCCGCAGGACTGAACTCGTGAGGAAAGTCGACTGGGCGACACTCGTCTTCTTCGCCGCCCTCTTCGTCGTCATGGCCGGCGTGCGGGAAAGCGGCGCCCTCACCGACCTGATGGCAGGTGCCGGCGAGGCCGCACCCTCTATCCCGATGATCATTGCTGCGGGCATAGTCCTCAGCCAGTTCATATCCAATGTCCCCTTCGTCGCTCTCGCCCTCCCCATCCTCACCAATGCCGGGACAGGGGATGTAGGGATGCTCGCCCTCGCGGCCGGGAGCACCATCGCCGGGAACCTGACGATTGCCGGGGCGGCAAGCAACGTCATCATCGTGCAGGGTGCCGAAAGGCGGGGGGCCACCCTGGACTTCTTTGGTTTCATGAAGATCGGCCTGCCGCTCACCCTCCTCCAGGCAACGGTCTACACCGGGTGGCTGCTCCTGATCTGAGGTTTCGCTGCATCATTCGGTAAAACTATATGAGAAAAGGCGCCAGTTCTTCACTGGTGACCTATGGATCAGTATCAGTGCATGGTCTGCGGGTATATCTATGACCCGGAAAAGGGAGATCCCGATGGTGGGATTGCTCCCGGAACATTCTTTGACAACCTCCCCGAAGACTGGGTCTGCCCGGTCTGCGGTGCACAGAAGAGCAACTTTGTCCGGATGGACGAGTGAGAGGGGTTCGGTCCCTTCGGGGACACTCCGGGTGTTATTTCTGCCATAAGGCGAAGACTTATAGAGGAAAAGGCTGAGTGAGGAGAGACTATGGAAAAATATCAGTGTATGATCTGCGGTCATGTCTATGACCCGGCAAAGGGGGAACCGAAACAGAAGATCGAAGCGGGCATTGCATTTGCAGACCTTGCCGACGACTGGATCTGCCCGGTCTGCGGGGCTGCGAAGACAAAATTCAAACCGGTGGCATGACATGGCCGTACGGGAGATTGTGCCTGATGTCTACTCGGTTGGTGCCGTCGACTGGGATCTGCGGCTCTTCGACGCCCTGATCGGCACCCCTGAGGGGACGAGTTACAACGCCTTCGTGGTCAGGGGGACGGAGAAGACCGCACTCATCGACACTGTCGACCCGAAGTTCGAGGAAGACATCCTGAAGAACCTGATGAAGCTCGGCATGTCGTCCCTGGACTACATCGTCATCAACCACGCCGAGCAGGACCACTCAGGCACCCTGCCTCTCCTCCTGGAGATGTTCCCCGGGGCGACTGTCATCGCTGACGAGAAATGCTGCGACCTCCTCGACCGCCTCCTGCAGGTCCCGCCCGAGAGGATCCAGATGGTGAAGGACGGCGACACTCTCGACCTCGGCGGAAAGACGCTTGAGTTCCTTGTCGCGCCCTGGGTCCACTGGCCCGAGACGATGCTCACCTTCGAGAAGGAGGACGGTATCCTCTTCTCCTGCGACCTCTTCGGGTCCCATCTCGCCACGAGCGAACTCTTCGTGAAAGATTTCGCGACCGTCTACCACGCGGCGAAACGCTACTACGCCGAGATCATGATGCCCTTCAGGACGAGCGTGAAGGCGGCGATGCAGAAGGCGGCCGAGAGAAATGTGGCGATCATCGCCCCGAGCCACGGCCCGCTGTACCGCGACCCCTCGCTCATCCTGGACGCCTATGAAGACTGGACCTCGGACGCCGTGAAGAACCTCGTTCTGATCCCGTACGTTTCGATGCACGGGAGCACGGCGAAGATGGTCTCGTTCTTCACCGACGCCCTCATCGAGCGGGGGGTCGAGGTGCGGCCCTATGACCTGACGCGGGCAGACCTCGGCGAGGTGGCGATGACATCTGTCGACGCGGCGACGATCGTCTTTGCAGCGCCGACCGTCCTCTTCGGCCCGCACCCGACGGCCGTCCATGTGGCTTATCTCCTCGGCGCCCTGAAGCCGAAGGCGAAGTTCGTCTCGGTCATCGGCTCCTTTGGCTGGGGCGGCAGGACCGTCCAGTACCTCACCGACACCCTCGCCCCCCTCAAGGCCGAGATGATCGATCCCGTCTATGTCCGTGGTTATCCCGGACCGGAGGACCTTTCCGCGCTCGTCGACCTCGCCGACACAATTGTTAAGAAGCATGAGGGCATAGTGACCAAACCGTAGAGGGGAGGATCACGGATGACCGAACTGCTGGACGTTTATAAATGTGAAAAGTGCGGGAATGTCGCGAAGATCGCACATGCCGGCGACGGGCAGCTGGTCTGCTGCGGAGTGCCGATGGTGAAGATGGAGGAGAAGACCGCCGACGTCGGGAAGGAGAAGCACGTTCCAGTCCTTGAGAAGACGGAGACAGGGATCAGGGTGAAGGTGGGCGGCGTCCCGCACCCGATGGAGGAGAAGCACTATATCGAGTGGGTCGAGGTGCGGAAGGGGCGCAAGCTCTATGTCCACAAGCTCAAGCCCGGCGACGCCCCCGAGGCCGTCTTCCCGGTCGACGACGTCAATGCAAAGACCCGGATCTACTGCAATATCCACGGTCTCTGGACGAACAGGAAATAATTTGTCGTGGGACCGCTCTGGAAATGGTTTCTTGAGCGGCTCTCGATCTTTTTTTTTAGATGGTGCGGATCGGAGAGATTCTCCTATGTCGGTCCAGGACAATTGCCGCGTTCAACGGAATGAGTGCCGACACGCCGCCTTCACCCACTGGCGAGTGCGAGCGAGTTCGACAGATCAACTCTGTAGAACTCTCCTCCTCGGATTGATTCATCCGCCTGATCCTATGAGATGAAGTGTCAATCCCCCGCCTTAACCTAGAGTTTTCTGGGGGACCAGTGGGGAAACTAGTGGGGAAGGTAGTGTCTGTGTATCTCCCCCGGGGGGCTCTGCCCCCCGGTCCCCCCACCATTAGGATAGGGGGCGGACTGGCTCCCTCCGCTGGATATCGTGTTCACTCTTCCCCGGACCAATCCTGAGCGGGGTGCGAACGAAGTGAGCATGAGAAGACGGAGTCTTCGAGGTGCGAGCGATAGTGAGTTCGAGAAAATCTTTGATTTTCGCTGTGCGGGGGCGTAGTCCCCCGGCAAAATGGTGGGGGGAATGTGGTGGATCTGCGTCCCTGCGAATCGCAGGAAGAAACCTTACTCTGTGCGAAGGTCTTAACAGAACCCCTCTCCTTCACCTTTCGCAACCTTTAACTCCCCGGCCCCACCTCTGCAGATCGATGGACACCCCCGTATTCAGGGAGAGGATCGCCGCTTCCTCTTCAGTCTTCGTCATCGGCGTCGCAGGCGACAGCGGGTCGGGGAAGACGACCTTCACCCGTGCGATCAGGGAGATCCTCGGCGAAGACCTTGTCTCCACCATTACCCTCGACGACTATCATCGCTATGACCGGGAGGAACGGCGTAAACGGGGGATCACCCCCCTCATCCCCGAGGCGAACGACCTCGACCTGCTGGCAGACCATATCCGGGCCCTGAAACGTGGCGAGGGCATCATGAAACCGGTCTACAACCATGACAACGGGACTTTCGACCGACCGGTGCCTTTCCGGCCCTCGAAGGTGCTCATCCTCGAAGGCCTCCATACCTTCTTCACCGCCGACCTGCGCGACCTCATTGATGTCTCCATCTTCGTGGACCCTGACCCGTGCGTCAAAAGACTCTGGAAACTGCGCCGTGATATGGAAGGGCGGGGGTACGCGAGAGAGGAGGTCCTTGCCGAGATGAAGGAGCGGGAGCCCGACTATGCGCGGTATATCGCCCCGCAACGCCGCTTCGTGGATGCGGTGGTGAGGATCGCCTATTCGGGCTACGGTGCGGAGGCAAGCGAGGTGCGGAATATCTACCGGGTCACGGTGCTCCAGAAAAAACTTATCCGGCAGATGATGGAGATCGGGCTCTCCATCGATCTCGGGGAACTCCTCACGCTCTCTGACCGGCCCTTTCTCCTCGAGTACGGGATATCAAACGTCGACGGTCAGGAGATGAGCGCCCTCACCTTCGACGGCGAGATCAACCACTCGGCAATCAGGAGACTGGCGAGGATCCTCGGACGGCAGACAAAGGCCGAGGGCATCAGGGTCTACTGCGACCGGCAGTACGTCACCGCCGGCGAGGTTGCCGAACTCATCCTTGCCTGGCGGATCCTCAACCGCTGGTTCGTGCTGCAGGGGGATACACAACGCACAGGATAAGAAAAGGATAAGTCCTCCAGAGCAGAGATCTGTAATCAATGGACCGATTCGAGTATTTCTCCAGCGTCTCCGGGGATATGGGGAAGATCCTGAGGTTCATGGGCCTGATAGCCGCCATCCCCCTCATCGTCACCGTCGCCTACTCGGAATGGGAGATGTTTGTCCCGATGGGCCTGGTCCCTCTCCTCTTCATCATCGTCGGCAGCCTGCTTGCGCAGGTGCCGCGGCCGGCGCGGGAGCCGCGCCTCTCCGTTGCGCTGATGGCAGTCGCCCTGATCTGGCTCATCTCGGCATTGATCGGATCGGTCCCCTTCATTATCGGCCTGCACATGTCGGTGACAGACAGCATCTTCGAGGCGATGTCTGGCTGGACTGATACAGGCCTGACCCTCCTCCCCGATGTCGGCGCCGCCCCGAAAACCCTCCTCTTCTGGCGTTCATTCATGCAGTGGCTCGGCGGCATCGGGATCGTCGCCTTCACCGTCGCCCTCGCCAGCAGGTCAGGCCTTGTCCAGCGCGGGCTGTACCGCTCTGAAGCACGCTCCGAGGCATTCATGCCGAGCGTCGTCGGCACCGGCATGGCCATGTGGCGGATCTATATCATCATCACCCTCCTCTCTTTCGGGCTCGTCCTCCTCTCGGGCGTGCCCGTCTGGGACGCGGTGAACCTGACCCTGACGGCGATCGCCACCGGCGGTTTCTCGGTCACGTCAGGGGGCATATCAGACTACAACAACGTCCTTCTCGAACTCTCCCTCGTGGTCGTGATGCTCGCCGGAGCCATGCCCTTCAAACTCTATTACCTGATGTATCATCACAGGACATTCAGCGTCTTCGGGGACCGTCAGGCCGTCACTCTCCTGATCCTCGCCCTCAGCGGTTTTGTCGTCCTCACCCTCGACCTCTTCGTCCTCACCGGTACCGACCTTTTGACCGCGATGCGCCGGGGGATATTCATGGCGGCGGCCGGGATATCGAGTACAGGTTTCCAGACGGCTTCTCCCAACCTCTGGCCCCCGGTAACAACCCTCTTTCTGATCATCCTGGTGCTGATCGGGGGTTCGTCGGGCTCGACCGCCGGTGGCCTCAAGATCTCCCGTGTCCTCCTCGGTCTGGAGAGTCTGCTCTGGTGGTTCAGGCGGATCTTCGTCTCCGGCAAGGCAATTATTCCCTTCAGGCACGAGGGACGGACGGTGCAGAAGAACATCGCCGAGGTGGAGGTCTCGAAGAACATGCTCATCATCATCATGTACTTCCTGACAATCTTTCTCTGCACTGTTGCCGTCCTCCACTTCGAGCCTCAGACCTCCTTCGAGTCCTCGAATGTCATCTTCGAGATCACCTCTGCCTTCTGCAACAACGGGATCTCCACCGGTTTTGTCAATCCCGATATGAACCTCCCCACAAAATGGGTATTCATCTTCCTGATGTGGTTCGGGAGGCTGGAGATTGTGCCGGTGCTCGTCCTCTTCGTCGGCATTGTCAAGGGCTTCGACTGAGAGGTCATCCCGGAAATCTCGTTCATTTTCCATATCACTGCATGCATGGCTCTGGAGAATTGCCCATGAAACGGATTTTCAAGCGGTTCTTTGAAACCATATCTGATGTTTTTCATGAGGTTATCTCAAAACTCGTGTTCATTTGGTTATGGAGAAATCTCATGTCTGGGTAGATGTTCCCCTGGATTCTCTGGCGAAGGGTGTGAACCCCCCGCCTTCCCCCCATTCTCCACCGGGGGACTGACGCCCCCGGACCCCTGAAAACAGGATAGAACCCGGGAAGGGTAGATTCGATCGTGAAGGGGTCTGCCATCCACTCTCCTATCCTAATGGTGGGGGGACCGGGGGGTAAAAACCCCCGGAACAGGCACCAGAACAGGATTTTTCCAGAGCCGAAGGCGAATCATTCCATCACCATGACAAGAGTTCTGATCAATTCCGGGATAACATCCAGGTAATTTGTGTTAAAACCAACGCACTATATATCTGATGCAGGCCCATGAAAGAAGGATGAAACAGATCGCCCTGTACGGCAAGGGAGGGATCGGCAAATCCACCACGTCGGCAAATCTCTCCGCGGCCCTTGGAGAGGCCGGCCTCGACGTCCTGCAGATCGGCTGCGACCCGAAGCACGATTCTACCAGGATGTTGATGCACGGGGCATGGATACCGACCGTCCTCGACCTTGTCAGGGAGCGGGGCGAAGGCGAGATCACCCCCGACGAGGTGGTCTTTACCGGGTATGCGGGTGTCAGGTGCGTCGAGGCCGGCGGCCCCGAGCCCGGCATCGGCTGCGCCGGCCGGGGGATCATCGCTACCTTCCAGCTCCTCGAACGTCTCGGGGCCCTGAAAGGCGACATGATCGTCTATGACGTCCTCGGTGACGTCGTCTGCGGCGGGTTTGCAATGCCGATGCGGGAGGGATATGCGCAGGAGGTCTACCTTGTCACGTCAGGGGAGCTGATGTCCCTGTACGCCGCCAACAATATTGCCCGGGCGATCACCCGCCTCTCGAAAAGGTCGCGGAGTTCGTGCAGCCTCGCCGGGGTCATCTGCAACGCGAAGAACACCGAGGGCGAGGAGGAGCTTGTCCGTGAGTTTGCCCGGCGGATCAACTCTGAGATGGTCGCTTATATCCCACGGTCCCGGACCGTGCAGCTTGCCGAGATCCACAGGCAGACGGTGATGGAGTATGCCCCTGCATCGGAGCAGGCCGCCGTCTACCGGAGTCTTGCCGCACAGGTGGCGGCAAACACCCGGAGTTCGATACCGACACCCCTTGAGATGGATGAACTTGAAGACCTCGCCCTCCAGTTCACGCCGGTATGAGGGCTGCACCCTCACCGGGGCCCTCTCGGTCACGACACAGGTAGAGGACGCCGTCACCATCATGCACGGCCCTGCCGGATGCGCCCACCACAATTTTTCCCTGCTCCATGCTGTCATGGCCGACCAGGGCTGTCTGCGCCTCCCGTCTGTGGTCTCCACCGATCTGGGCGAGCGTGATATCATCTTCGGCGGGGAGGAGGCGCTGGAGAGGACGGTCAGGCGGGCGGCCGACAACGGTGCGGCCGCGGTCTTTGTCCTCACGACCTGCATCGCCGGGACGATCGGGGACGATGTCGCCTCTGTCTGTGCCGCCGACTTTGGCGTGCCTGTCATACCAGTGCCGACGGCCGGTTTTCTCGGAGGGGTCTTTACGGATGGTCTTCATGCGGCCCTGACGGCCCTTGCCGGTGCGGCGGGTCCGGCGACGGCCATGTCAGGGACAGTGACGATCATCGGGGAGAAGAACCTGGAGTTCGAGGTCGAGGAGAACTACAGGGAAGTTGAAAGGCTCCTTGCCGCCCTTGGTGTCGATGTCGGCCTGCGCTTTGTGCGGGCGGTGCGGTTCGCCGACCTTGCGACGCTTGGGGCCGGGCGGCTGAACATTCTCAGGGAGCCGGCCCTCGCCCCTGTCGGCGAGACATTGAAGAAGCGTTTCGGCACGCCGTACATCCCCTCCTTTCCCATCGGGATGGAGGGGAGCATCAGCTTCCTGAAGGAAGCAGGTTCTGCTCTCGGCGTGCCGTCGGACGATGCCGTCGCCGCGGAGGAGGAGAGGCAGGATGAGATGCTTGCCTCCTTTGCCGACATGAGGGGGGCGGCCTTTTCTCCCGGTCCCATGACCCTTCATGCGCTGGAATATGCCCCGGTGCGCCGGGTGATGGAGGCGCTCGACCTGAAGGAGGACACAGGCGGTGCCGGCCTCGCCCTGCCGTACAGCCCGCCGGTCGGGACGGCTGGAATCAGGCGCCTGCTCCACCGCTGGAGGAGGCAGATCCATGCCTGAACGTCTCTGCTCAAACCCGGTCTGGCCCTGCGCGATGTGCGGCGCCGCGTCCTGTCTTTCCGGCTTTTCCGGCCTTGACGTGGTGATCCACGGTTCTTCTGGCTGTTACTTCTATCCGGCCTCTCTTCTCCAGACGCCCATCCATGCCACCCTCATCATGGAGGAGGAAGTGATTTTCGGGGCCGAGGAGCGCCTGCGCCGGGTGGTCGGCGAGATCGCGGGTAATGGCAGGCCGGTGGCGGTGGTCCAGAGCTGCGTCCCTGCCGTGATGGGAGAGGACATCGGAAAGGCCCTTGAGGGGATGGAGGCGTTTGTCGTCGACAGTCCGGGGTTTGCGGGTGGCATGGAAGAGGGGTACCGCCGGGCGGTCGCCGCCCTTGCCCCGGCCGTCGATCCCGGCGAAACAGGGATCACCATTGACGGACTGAACCCGATCGACCCCTTCTGGCGGGGGAACCTGCTGGAGGCCGAAAGGCTGGTCGGCGCGGCCGGGGGGACAGTCGCCGCTACCATAGCCGCCGGCCCTCTCGACAGTCTCCGCCGGTGCGGTTCGACCGTCCTCCAGACCAACCCGGGCCTTGCGTCCGGGATAGGCACGCCGGTCGGATCCCTCCTCGGCATCCCCGCGACAAAAGCGGCCTTCGAGAGCCTCGCCGATCTCCGCGGCCTCGATGTCGGTGCCGTGCTCGACGAAGCCGACACCGCGGAGGAGAGGATCGGCCGCGCCTCCGACAAGTTCCTCTCCCGCTCTGACCCGCCGACTGTCGCTGTCTTCGGGGAGGCGGCATATACCGCCTTCGTCTCCGACGCGCTCGTCCATTATCTCGACGCCGAGGTCGTCGTCAATGCCCCGCGGAACGGCGAGGGTGCGGTCACCTCCCTCGACGCGATCAGGGACATGATCCTGGAGACCGAGCCGGGCCTGATCCTGGGGTCGTCCTTCGAGCACGCCGTCGCCCCCGACGTCCCCTATGTCGGGATCACCTTCCCGCAGCGCGGGCGGGTCCGCCTGAGGGCCCGCACCCTTGCCGGGATCGAGGGTTCGCTCAGCCTCATGGATGATGTCCTCAATGCCTGCATGGAGAGGAAGGGTTCATGAGAGGACAGCCGCGAGGGCGGCGTAGACGAGGACGAGCAGAATAAGGTATGCGTCCTCCCGTGTGACGCTCCTCCTGCCGTACCGCGTCGGGCGGTCTGTGCAGCCGAATCCCCGGCACTCCATCGCCTCCGAGACCTGCCGCGCCCGTGAAAGGACCGAGACTGTCGCCGGGACAAAGAGCGCCAGGATCTTGTGCCTGTTTTCCAGCAGATTTCCCCTGTCGAATTCAAGGCCCCGCGACCTCTGGGCGTCCATGATCCCGGCGATGTCCGCGGTGAGGGCCGAGATGGAGCGGAGGGCATAGCCCAAGGAGAAGGCGAGGGTGTTCGGGAGGCCGAGGGAGCGCATGCTCCCGACAAATTCTGAGAAGGGCGTCGTCATGATGAAGAGGAACGAGTAGCCGCCGATGGAAAGGAGGCGGAGGCCCATTGCAAGGGCGAAGAGGATGCCACCTTCTGAGAGGGTTACCTGGAGGGGCCCGATATCTGCGGTGAAGTAGACCGCGCCGGAAATGACGCGGGGGAAGAAGGCGTCGATGACCAGGACGAAAAGAAAGAGGGGAGCCAGGAAGCGGAGCGACCGTACGAACGGCCTGATCAGGCGGGAGAGTACGGCGATGAGAACGATGCCCGCGCAGAGGACGAAGACGGGGAGGGGTTCCTCGGTGAGGAGTGCCGTCGCACTGACGATGACCAGGGCCGCCGTTTTTGTCGCCGGGTCGAGGCGGTGGAGCCAGGTGTTTCCCGGCATGAAAAAGACGCCTTTTTTTGTCATCCTTCGTCTCCATCCGCCACAACCCGTCCCCCCCTGAGAGCGACCCTCCTGCCGCCGCAGAGTGCGGCGAACTCGGGGTCGTGGGTGGCGACGAGGACTGCACACCCGGCGCCGGCACGTTTCCTGAGCAGGGTTGAGAGTTCGGCCTTGCGTGCAGGGTCGAGGCCGAGCGTCGGTTCGTCCAGGACGAGGACAGGCGTGTCCATGGCAAGGATGCTTGCGATGGCGACACGCTGCTTCTCCCCGACCGAGAGGTTGAGGGGCGGCGTCTCCGTCCCGAGCACTTCGAGGCCGAGTATCTTCAGCGCCCCGTCCATGCAGTGCCCGATTCTTTCCGGCGTATATCCGAGGTTTTCCGGTGCGAAGGCGATCTCGTCCCTGACCGTCTCCGCGAAGAGCTGGGTGTCGGCGTGCTGGGCGAGGAGCCCGACAGAGCGGGCGGCCTCGGCCACAGTGAGGGTATTTGTCTCCCGACCGTTCACGACGACCTTCCCCTTGTTCGGCCTGAGGAGTCCGTTCGCATGCCGCAGGAGCGTGCTCTTTCCTGAACCGTTCGGCCCGGTGAGGAGGACGATCTCGCCGGCACCGATGCCGAAGGTCACGCCGTCGATGGCTGGATGGTCCTGCCCGGGATAGGCATAGGTCACCCCTTCGAAGGCGAGGAGGGGGGTTCCGGCGCCGGGTGCGGTGCCGACCGTGAGTTCCTCCTGCCGGGGTCCGGCATATGCCGCGGGTGTGCCGTCGGAGACGACCGTCCCGTCCCTGATGCCGACGACACGGGTGCAGACCCGGAGGAATGGGGCGGTGCGGTGCTCCGCGACGACGATGGTCAGGCCCCTCTCCCTGTTCAGTCGGGAGAGGACTGCGACAAGCCTCCGGGCGGCGTCGGCGTCGAGCCCTGATGTGGGCTCGTCGAGGAGGAGGATGGAGGGCTCCATAGCGAGGACCGCCGCGATCGCCACCCGCTGCTTCTCCCCCCAGGAGAGGGCGTCCACATCCCTCTTCAGGAGGTGGCCGATTCCCATCGTCCCGGCCGCACGACTGATCCGTGCCTCCATCTCCGGGTGGGAGAGGCCCATCTGTTCGAGTCCGAAGGCGAGTTCGGCCTCGACACCGGCGGTGAAGAGCTGGTGGTCGGGGTCCTGGAATACCGTCCCGACCTCAGGGGCAAGGCGGCAGACGCGGCAGTCCCTCACCTCGCGGCCGCGGACGACGACCCGGCCCTCTGCCGTCCCCCGGTGCGAGTGGGGGATGAGGCCGTTGATGCACCGCAGCAGGGTGGACTTGCCCGATCCCGAGGGGCCGGCAAGGAGGACGAATTCCCCCTCCCTGACGGCAAGGGAGACGCCCTTGAGCGCCTGCCTCTCCTGCCCCGACCTGTCCGGCGGATAGGAGACAGAGAGTCCTTCGATGAGGATCGCGTCAGGGCCCATGGCCTCCGATCACTCCGGCCCTGAGAAGGCGGCCGATGACAAGGGCGCCGATCGCCCCGCCGATCCCGCCGCAGACCAGGAAAGTCACCGAGGATATGCCGATGCCAAGGATGATGAAGGTGGCCGGGACACCGAGGAGGATGTGGACGCTGTAGTTCACCGCCATCTTCGCAATGTTGCCGGCCGCCCCGGCGATGAAACCGACGGCCGGGTTTTCCATGCGGAAGGCGAAGAGGACGGAGACGGCGTCGACGACAAGACCCATCGCCACATACTTGAAGACGTCGAAGAGGTGGAGCGGCTCAAGGCCGAAGAAGGAGAAAAGGAGGCCGGCGATCAGCCCGATATATGTGGCCGCCCCCGGTTTTTTGACGAGCCCGGCACCGATGATGAAGGGGATCGCGATGAAGATCCCGGAGTGGCCGGGAAAGTGGAGGGGGATCTTGATTATCGTCTTGGCGACGAAGACGAACGCCCCGCAGAGGGAGAGGAGGGCGGTCTCATACAGGGAGAAGTAGGGGTTTTTTAAAGTCATTATGCCGCCTCCGCATATTGTGTCGTGAGTTTCAGGGAGAAGGTCTCAGGCTGGGGGCAATCCACCGCGATGAGGAGGTAGACCGACCCGACGGCGCTGCCGCCCGTGTGGGTGAGGTAGAACCTCCCGGCCTGTGGGGCGTCGCGCGTGACCCCGCCCTTTTTCTGCGCCGGGTCGGTCGTGATATGAATGGCGTCGAGACCGCTGCCGTCCTTCTCGAACCAGAAGGTGACAGTGCCGGTCGGGATCTCGTCGGGGCCGAGGCCGTGGGTATTGGAGAGGCGGACCGTGGTCGGGTTGCCTGTCTTCAGGGGTACTGTCCAGGGCATGCCGTCACCGACGTCGGCCGTGCCCCGAACGAGATACCCGCATGTGCCATAGCCCTCCTGCCTGTTCGTCCATGCCGCCCCGCCGAAGGGCCGCGCCCCGTAGACGGAGAAGGCGGCCGTGCCGGCGAGGTCGGTGAAATTGTAGTCGATGGCGACAGACTGTATTTTGAAGAGGAAGGGGTTGCCCCCCTGCGGCGTCTCGTTCAGCATGACGCACATGAGGTACCACTGGTCGTCGGGGTTGCCTGTCAGGGTGTTCAGGGAGAGGGGACGGGCGTACGGCCTGTATTCTGCCGGGCCGTACATGAAGTCGGACCGCGTGAAGGTCATCTGTGACGAGATAATCGGGAGCGGTGTCTCGTCATCGGTCATGCAGAGGGACTCTGCCATGATCTGGACTGCCATTGCAAGGGCGGCGATAGCGGCCAGAAAGGCGAAACCGGCGATGACCCGCGTCCTGAACTCCATGTCAGTCTCTCTTTACTCCCCAGAACTGTCCGTCCTTCTCTTCGACATAGAGGATGGCCCTGCCGCCGACGGCGCAGGGCTTGACAGACTTGCCGTCCTTGCACCAGATGGTCCCGCCGTTGACCGGCCTGCCGTCAAGGGCGCATATGCCGTCGATGCCTGCGCCGAGGAGGGCGTCTGCCTCTGCGGGGCCCGTGATCTCTCTGACCCGGCCGACCTGAAGGAACCTCCCGTCGTTCCCTGTGGAGGCAAGCCCGATCCCGGCCATGCACCCGATCACGCCGTCCTCGGTGCCGCCGAGCCCTTCGAGCCTGATGCCGAGGTTTGCTGCAAGGGTCCGCGCCTTCTCCTGGGTGAGAACGGTGCACTTTGCGTCCTTTCCGAAGGCGACGAGGGCGGGGGAGACCTGATCTGCCGCGGCGACCGCAAGGCCGGGGTCGCTCCCCTCGACGAAGTCTCCGAGCATGATCTCCCGCGTCGTCTCGAAGATCTCCGGGATGTCGGCCTTCCCTGCGTCGGGGAGGTGGACGACCGCACAGGAGTTGTGCGAGGTGTAGGGGATCGCTTCATTGAAGAAGAGCTGGTGGCGGGTGACACCATAGATATCATATGTTTCTGA
>NZ_JAQVNX010000043.1 GCF_028702905.1 Methanofollis sp. | reverse complement strand
CCATAGACGGCGACCAGCCCAGGGTCCGGGCGTTTGCGATGTGGTTTGCCAATGAGAGCGGGTTTTACTATCATACCGGAACTCTGAAAAAGATCTGGCAGCAGCTTACGAAGAACCCGAAGATCGAGCTCTGCTTCTATGCGCCCGCCGATGCTACGGGAACGATGCTACGGGTCGCAGGAGAGGCCGAGTTCCTCGAAGATGCGACCCTGAAAGAGCGGCTCGTCAAAGAGCGCCCGTGGCTTCTCCAGATCGGCATCTCCGGTGCAGATGATCCCACGCTTGCCGTCTTCCGCGTCGCCCACGGCGAGGCATCTCTCTGGACGATGGAGTACAACATGCGGGAGGCCGAGGCGCCCCGCGTTATATTCTAACACTCTGTATGTATGGGGATATTCCTCCCCCCATCCCCCCCGTACCTGGCGTATCAGGATGTGAGAGCCCGCCCCAGATCAGGTGCGGGCCAGATAAAATTCATCCCCCGGTGCGACCTCTGCCGACTGTTCGACGGCATCCTGTGTGTCCTGGCCGCCGGATGCTGCCGGACGGAAGGGCTTTTACTTTTTCTTTCCGACCAGCAGCACCAGTGCGGTCAGCAGGGCGGCGATGCCGATACCTGCCGAGAACCCCGGCGTGGACACGGGCGTCGTTTCCGTAGTGCTGGCGTCCTCATGCGCATAGATGAGTTCTCCGTGGAATGACGGAAAGTGTGTCTCAACCCAGGTCATGCGATCGCCTTCCATGGATACATCGTTGGCCAGGCCGTCCACCGATATTTTTTCAACCGCTCCGGTCTTCGGATCACAGAGAACAATTGTTGAGTCAGGTGAATTCTCCGAATAAATCCACCCGATTTGTTCCCCGTCGGTGAACGGTGAAGAAATTTCCAGATCCTTTTCGGCTTTGGCCGTTGGTTGCGATGATTCCGAAAAAGCCCCGGTCTTCGGGTCGAGACGTTTCGTCTCTCCCGTCGAGATGCTATGGAGATAGGGTTCATCGAACCTCCCCTTATCCGGGCCCTCGAAGTTGGCGCTGTGTTTGAGGTAGATCAGGTAATCGCCGCCCATCGCATACTCTCCGACGTTCGATCCGGATTCGTTCCCGAATACATTGCGAAATACTGTTGTGTTTGCTTTGTTTTCGAGAGAATACAGGAAGAGACCCTCGTCAGCCCGGTATGCGATATGATCGCCGTCGAAGAGGGCACCGGCGGGATCGATGATCGGCAGTTCGCAGACCTGTTCGCTCTTCCCCGTGCCGATGTCGTACAGGGAGATCCGGACGTTGAACGAATCGTCGGATTCGTTCATCCAGATGACCTGCCCGCCGTCGATCTTCGGCCACTCTGCGGTGCCCGGAGTATCAAGGATGTCAGCAGAATCGTTCAGGAGCGAATAAAGGTACACCCGGTTCGGCGCAGTGCTGGTTTTGTTCGGATCGAAGTCCGTTATGAGAGTTTCGAACCATACTGCGTACTCCCCGGAGATCTCCGGCCCTGTCACCGTCATGTTTGCGGATGGGCTGCCGACGATCTTCTGGTCGCCGGTCCGTATCGCATAGAGGTATATCCTGTTCTGAGACTGATCGAGCCCCTCCGCCCCTCCGAGGTAGAGGATGAAGTCTCCAGAAATTTTCCCTCCCAGTGCATCGGTCGTATTTTCAGATACTCCTTTCGTCATCCAGCCGGGATCTGCCGATACGGGGACTGCACACAAAATCAAAGCGATGATCACTGCCGGGGCGCAGACGGCCGTGAAGAATCTTCCATGCATAGCGTAGTGTCTCTTTCTTCCGGGTAATAGCCTGATTGTTCTGAAACTCTCTCAGTGCATCCTGACCCGGCGAGTCTGAAGTTATCCGGTCTTCGTTGAAACCCTCCGGGGCGATACGCCGTGGATAAATGCGAGCGATCACGACGGCCCGAATTTTGCCCGTCAATAACCTATACAGACATATTTTCCCCCTCACTCCAGCGTCCGGCGGTAGGTCGTGATCCCGAGGGCGATGGCGATCCCGGAGAAGACGATGAGCGCCAGGAGGTCCAGGCCGATGAGGTTTACCTGCCCCCGCAGGATCAGGCTCCGCAGGGCGTGGATCGCATAATACTCCGGGTTGATCGCGGCAATCCAGCTGAGCCAGTCGGGCATGCCGAGCACCGGGTAGAACGCCCCGCTGGTCATGAACAGGATGAGGTTCAGGAACGCTACGACCGAGGCATACTCCTGCTGGGTAGAGAACCGCGAACTGAACGAGATCACCAGGCTCGTAATCCCGATGCTGATGATGAAGAGGACGACGAGGACCATGAGAAAGGTCTCGATGCTATCGACCACGACACCTGCGACGAAGATGTCGACCATGAAGATGATGAAGCCCGCCATGAACGCCTTGACGGTCCCGCTCGCGATGATCCCGAAGATGATGCTCGAACGCTTCACCGGCGTGACCAGGTAGCCCTCGATGATCCCGTTCTCCCGGTCGCGGATCATGCTGATCCCGCCGCCCATCATCGTGGTCATGAAGATGGCCATGACGATGACCCCGACCCCGAAGAACTGGATATACTTGATGTCGCCGTAGATCTTCGAGACCTGCAGCGAGTTGTTCGCCCCTGACTGCGCTATGACGCTGCTCACCCCCGACTGGATCAGGTCGGGGATCATATACTCGGAGCTGTCGAGATAGAGGCGGACTGGGCGGTCGGTCGAGACCCCTGAGGGAAATATCGCCACGGCCATCACTTTTCCGTCGGCAAAAGCCGCCTTTGCCGTCTCTTCCCCTGAGTAGACCGTGACGTCGAACATGGGGGGGTTGTCCCCGCTGTGGAAGTGGCCGAGACCGTCGACGGCCGAGAGGTAGAGGTGCGTCTCGTTCTCGAAGGGCACCTCCTGCGCCACGCCGATGGGGATGTGGGTGATCGTCCCGCCCATGGCGTTCCCGAAGATGATGAGGTACATGATCGGCATGAAGAGGGTCATCACAATGATGGCCGGGTTCCCCAGGAACTTCTTGAAGTCCCGCCTGAAGATCGCGACGGCCCCCCGCATCACGGACGACCCCTCCCCCCGTCCAGCCGTGTTCCCGTGAGGTAGATGAAGACGTCCTCGATCGAGGGGGAGCGGATGGCGATCGACGTCATGGGGAGGGCGTGCTTCTCGAACACCTCGACGATGGAGGGCAGGACGCGGCTCCCGTTCTCGGCCGAGATGATGAGCGTGTGCTCCCTCGCCTCCACCGAGGTGAGGCGACGGTCCGCCCGCAGCGCCGCGAGGGTCTCCTCGTCCACCGTCTCGACCCCGATCTCGATGACGTCCCCGGAGGGAAGGGAATGTTTGAGGTTCTCGGTGGTGTCGAGGCGGAGGAGACGCCCCTTGTCCACGAAGGCGATGCGGTCGCAGAGTTTCTCCGCCTCGTCCATGTAGTGCGTGGTCAGGATGATCGTCGTCTCCTCCCTGTTCAGGGCCGTCACCTGACGCCACACCTCCCGACGGGACTCGGGATCGAGACCGATCGTCGGTTCGTCCAGGAAGAGGATGAGGGGTTTGTGGATGAAAGCCCGCACGATCTCCAGTTTCCGCCTCATCCCGCCGGAGAACGTCTGCACCGGCGCATGGGCACGGTCGGTAAGGTCGACCATGTCGAGGAGTTCCCTGATCCTGGCATCGAGGATGTGCGGATCGACTTCCTGCAGGTTGCCGTAGAAGTCCAGGTTGTCGTAGGCGGTGAGTTCGAGGTCGAGCGTGCTGGTCTGGGGGCAGACCCCGATCATACGGCGGATCTCCTCCTGCTGGCGGGCGACGTCGTAGGGGCCGATGAACACCTTCCCCGAGGTGGGCCGCAGAAGGGTGGTGAGGATGCGGATGATCGTGCTTTTTCCGGCGCCGTTCGGACCAAGGAGGCCTAAGATCTCCCCTTTCCGCACCTCGAAGGAGACGTCGTCCACCGCCTTCACCGTGTGATTCCCGTCCCTGAAGACCTTGGATAGGTGCTCGATCCGGATGATGCTCTCCGGTTCGGCTGTGCGGTCGCTGTTCGTCCCGGCCATGCGGATCATCGTCTCATCAGTTTTTCGACGGATGGTTCGTATGCTCACCGGGGTGTATAATAACTGGTCAGCCGTTGCACCGACCCCCCCGCAGCCGCTGAAAGACCAGAAAAGAGGTTTTATGTCAAAAATGGTAGGGGGTGAGGCCCTCTCACCCCTCGATGACGCCCGAGAAGACCGTCACCGCGGGGCCCTGCATCGTCGTCGTCTCGCCGCACTCGATGACGAGGGGGCCGCCGTTCGTCTCGACATGTACCCCGGCGCCGACGCGGCCGAGGCGGTGGGCGACGACCGCCGAGGCCGTGGCGCCGGTGCCGCAGGACTCCGTCTCGCCCTCGACGCCCCGTTCAAAGGTGCGGACCCTGATCCCGTCCTCGCCCGTCACCTGCACGAAGTTCACGTTCGCCCCCTTCGGGAAGGAGGGGTGGTGGCGGATGCGGGGGGCGGCGGCCGGGACGTCGATGGCGGCGACGTCGTCGACGAAGATCACCGCATGGGGGACGCCGGTGTTCGCTGCGTAGACGGTGAAGCCGTCGATCTCCTCCTTATACTCCCCCTCGCCGACCGCCGGAATGGCAGAGCGGGCGAAGGCCGGGTCGACCATCTGGATCGTCGCCCAGAACTCGCCGTCCTCGTCGTAGCCCATCGAGACAGGCATGACGCCCGCGAGAGTCTCGACCGTGCAGGTGCCGGTGGCAAGACCCGCGTCGAAGGCGTACTTTGCGAGACACCTGATGCCGTTCCCACACATCTCGGCCTCGCTCTCGTCCTGCTGGAAGAGGCGCATCTTCACGTCGGCCTTCTCCGAGGGGGAGATGAAGAGCACGCCGTCCGCACCGATGCCGAAGCGGCGGTCGCAGTACAGGGCGGCAAAACCCCCTTTCATCTCGTCCGGGATGACCGTGCCCTCCATCTCGTCGATCAGGACGAAGTCGTTGCCATTGCCGTGCAGTTTGGTGAACCGGATCTCCATACCTCTATGTTTTCCCTGTCCACGCTATATCACTTCGCTGGTCAGTCTGCCTGAACGCAATAAAAGAGGGGAGACGAAGGTGCGGGTGCCCGGGGCACCCGCGTGATGGGTGTGCAGGATGCGGGGAGGACGGCAATTGGGTGTTCCATCCCCCCACCTGGCAATGGGTGAAGTCCTGCAGGGCCTCTTTCAGAGACCCGTGATGGGAAATGGTACCTTCTTTGAATATATCATTTCTGTGCAGATCGTCTATCTGTCATGGCCAGTCAGGCATTCTCGTCGTCGGCGATCCCTCTCTGGCCGCAAGGAAATTTTTGTGTGTGTGGTCTGTCCCGGAACGTCATGCCTCCTTCCCCTTCATCCAGGGCGGCGACAGCATCTCTTCAGTCGCCGTCCTGTTTGCGAAGGGGGTCCGGGCGAAGATCACCGGCGTGCTCTTCACCCCCAGACCTCTCCCGTGGCGTTCGACGACCTGGTAGATCGTGTCCGTGGTCGAGTGGTTGGCCGGGGTTTTTCCGTCCAGGAAAATCTGGATGCAGCCCGGGTAGGTGATGCCGTAGGAGTAGACCGGGCCCTCCGGGTAGAGGTACGGCTCAAGCTCGGGCCCGGCCGCCTGGAGGACGGAGAGAAGGTCCTGCCCCTCACCGACCCTCCCGTAGGCGGCGCAGACATCGCACGCGAGGATCCTTTCCAGGTCGGCGTCGCCGATGTCGGGGATCACCTCCCGGATCGCCGCCCCGGTCTCTCCTCCCTTCTGGCCGGAGTTCAGGTCGGCATAGATCGATGCAGCGCCGATGGATACCAGTATCACGGCGATCGCCGCGACAAGAAATGCCGGTGCCTTTGCCCTCAGATCCATAAATCTCTCTTCTCTATTTGGAGTGTTTGATACGGTATATAGTGTTTCCGAGGCCGGGATCCCCTGTGCTCTCTCTCCAGAGAGCCCGGCCCGGCATTATTCCGAACTCCTGTCCGGGTTCGGGCCGGCGGGAGGGCGCCCATGACTCCGCCGAAAATTAAAGACGTACCGGGTCAGGGGAGATACTCCACCACGGAATCGAGGAAACCCTCGACGGTCTCCCGCGAGTACGGCCCCTCCTCGTAGGCCGAGACGATCGTCATGGACTCGCGGAAGGTGGAGAGGGACATGAGAAACCCGTACGGCCAGCAGACGCAGGGGAAGAGGCAGGCACTGCGGAGGTCGAGAGATCTCCCGTCCTTCCCTTCGATGGGGAGGACGTCGCCGTCGTCGAGCACACCGATATTGGAGAAGACCGGGTTCTTGAGGCCTGCCTCCTCGTACCTCCGCATCATGCCGTCGAAGAACTCGCCTGCCGCCGGCACGCCGCCCGCGTAGATATCGTCGTAGAAGAAGATGCAGCCGAGGCCGAGGCCGTTCGCCTTGCGCCGTCTCGTCGCCGCGGTGACCTGGTCGATGACGCCCTCCAGGCCCGCTCCCTCGCCGGCCGTGAGGGTGACCTCGTAGGCGACGGAGAGGTTCATGGGCGGGACGGGACGGTCGAGGTACCGGCGGAGGTCCGCCGAGGTGAGGAGGGAGCGGGGTGCGCCGCAGTCGGCGGGGTCGTCCCTGGTCTTCAGGAAGGCGAGGAAGAAGGCGCCGATCATGATGTCGTTCACGGTGGCGCCGTGTTTCCTGCCGAACGCCTTTGCACGGCGGAGATGGTCGGGGGGGAGAGTCCTGTATGCGATCCGCGGTGTCCCCCGCCCTGTCCTCTCGACGGGGAAGCGCCACCTGTCGACGAAGGGTTCCTCCGCGTCGCGTGCCCGCTCTATCTCCGCCGCGGAGAACCTCGCGAGGACCTGGGCCGTGCCCCGGTCGTACCACCCTACGGGTGCCGGTGCGGTCCCGCGGTAGGCCGCGAAGAGCTCCCGTGCGAGGTCCATGAGACCGCGGGCGTCGGAGAAACCATGGTGGCAGGTGACGACGACGCGGTCGCCGCCGTCCTCCCGCAGGAGACTCACCCGCAGTTGCGGCCCCCTGCGGACGTCGAGGGGGGCAGGCGGCATCTCTGTTCCGGGCGGGAGGACGACGAAGGCCCTGTCCCGTTCCTCCTCCACGATCTCCTCCCAGCAGGGCATGCCGTCCCTTTCCGCGAACCGGCACCCGAGATAGGGGTTCGCGGCGACGAGGCGGAGCGTCGCCTCCTTCAGCCTCTCTTCGTCGACCTGGCCGTCGAACGCGAAGAGGAGGTGCATCGCCGGGTCGTAGATGCGCTCGAAATAGACATTGAAGAGGTCGAAGGGAGGGGCGGGGTGGAGGGTCATATATGATGATCGTCTCTGGAGGGGGATATGTGCTTTGGCGGCGCCGTCTGCTCTTATCTTCTCCTGACTATCAGGGCCAGCAGCAGGGCGAGGACGCCGACCGAAAGGTCGAACCCCGGGACCGTCCGGCCCTCAGGTTCCATTTCCAGGTCGAGGGTGTTTGTCAGGTTCTCGAAGACGACCTCGCGCCTGAGGGGGAGATATCCTTCCTTCCCGACCGTGATCGTCTGCCTGTACCCGATTGCGTTCTCTACCAGGTACCTGCCGTCCGGCCCTGTTACGGTCGTCGCCGCGAGAGGGTTGTCTTCCAGCATAATTTCCGACTCAAATCTCACGACTGCGCCGGGAACCGGGTTGCCTGCAGGATCCGTCACCCTGCCCGAGACGGTGATCGCCTCCGGTGGGGGCATGCCGATGCGGACGGTCACGCTCAGTGTCTCTTCTGCCCTGTTCCCGAGGTTGTCGACCGCCACGACGGTGATCGTGTTCTCCCCCTTCGATACCGGTACGGAGCATGCGAACGTCGTCCCGTTCCCGCACGAGACCTCTCCGGCCCCGCTCTGCACACGCACCTCCCTGATGCCCGAAGGGGCGCTGACATTCCCGACGACTGCAAGGTGGGGCGGGACGACGTCGATCCAGACCTCCGCCCCGTCGACCGGAGACGTGACGGTGAGAGATATTTTCTCTCCTATGTCTGATGCAAGGCCAGAACACGGGAGTGCGATCAGCAGTATGGCAATGGCGGTGAATATGCATCTGTATTTCATGAGCCGAGATCTCTCCGCCTGTCTATATGTCATTTATCTGCGGATCGTCTACGCGTCCGGCACCGTACGGACGAGGAGAGCATGGCCCCAGGTGTCGGGCGACTCCGGCGTCGTCTCGTACCCCCGCCACCCGATCCTCGCCCATCCTTCGTCCATGTCCATTCCGGTCTTTGCAAGCACATGCCATCCGGTCTCGTTCTCTGGGGGTTGTATGCCCACGATCTCCAGGGTCGGGAAGAAATGCAACGGTTCTGTGGCGAGTTCGTCGCAGTACCCCACCTCCACGTTCCAGAAGACCTCCTCTTCAGGGAAGTATCGGGAGTGGGAGGCGACCAGCCACCCGAGGAGGTGACCGGAGATGTCAAGGGTACGCAGGCGGTCCCGGGATGTCTGCGGGTTGAACGAGGTCGCTAAAATATCGAACTGTGGGATGTCGCCGTATGTGGCGTTGAGAATATAGTGGACATCCATCCGCCTGTTCCTCCAGCCCTCACCTCCCGACGATGCGTTCCGGGGTGTCTCGACGATGCAGGAGCAGGTGCAGAAATACTCATTGTCCGGGTCGCCGTCATTCGGGTAATGGTACAGGATGGTCGTGGCGGCCACCTCCCCGACTCCCGGATAGTCCCTGACGGTGGTGTGCCGCGCCAGTTCCGTGTACCCGTCGAAGAAGGCGATCATGGGCCTGAAGCGCTCCTGCATCCATCTCTCTTCTGTGTCGTTTCTGCTGTACAGGGATGCTTCGGCCCGTGCACGGAAGGCAGTGGGGTCAGAGGCGGGTGCGGAGGCGTCTTTCACCTCGGCATAGGAGAGAGTCCTCCCGTCCGGGAGGATGCGGGCGTAATAGCCGTCTACTGTTGTGTCGTCCGACTCTTCGGGAAGAAAGATGCTGACATACCGGAAACAGAGGGAGCCGTTGCGGATGGTGTACGAGGGGACAGGCATCTGGTCGCGCCACTCCGTCACCCTCTCCGGTGAGACGTTCCCGGCAGAGAGGAGGAGCGTTTCGGCGTCTGTCTCCGGGGTCGCCGCACCTGCCAGCGTCGCGGCAAGAAGGAGGAAGAGGACGACGGCCATTGCCGCACGGCGGAGGGTCTTCGCCTTCCCCTCCTCTTTCAAACGGTCCAGCACCATAGACACCTCTCTACAGGACCCACCTGGCGCAGAATGCGAGGAGGGCCGCGCCTGTTGCGAGGGCGACGAATGCGGCCCTGTCCCGTGATTTTTCATGGAAGACGCGTGTGCCGACGTAGGTGATCAGGCTGAAGCAGACGAGGAGGAGCAGGCCCGCGTGCGGGACGACAGCGACCGCCCACCCGAAGAGGATGGCAGGCACGAGGGCATAGACCGCCGACTTCATCGTCCTCTCGAACCCCCGGTTCTCGTCGACGAAGAGGAGGAAAAAATGCTCGACGAGGCTGACGACCAGGAGGATGACCGCCCCGTTCACCAGGCTCCACGCCAGCTGGATGACGGTGGCAAGGGCGATGTCGACGATATACGGCAGGCCCATGGTCGAATACTCCATCCCCGGTTCCGACCCCAGAAAGTACATCGGCAGCAGGAAGAGGACCGACGTGGCGAGGACCAGGGTGAAGTAGACCCGGAGGTCTTCCCGTAGCGACGTCTGTTTCAGGTGCTCGAAGAGATGCCGGGGGTCGGTGAATGCGTTTGATAGAGATACTGTATCCATCTCAGAGATCCTCCCGTACTCCCGTTACATCCGCCTCATTCCGGGAAAAATCCCCTTTTCTATTCCTGTCTTTCATTTTTTATCTCTCCACTCTCTTCCTATGACTTCACCCACGGGATCTCTCCTCTGAATTTGGGAGATGCGGCGACGTACCTGACGAACGATGTCTCTGTACTCCCGTCCGTCACGGTGCCCGTGAAGATGTAGACCGGGACAAGGTGGGCGGGGTCTTCCGTCGCCCCGGCTTCATAGTACCCGAGTTCGATCCCTGTGATCTCTACCGTCTGCCGCCGCATCGGATCTGCCGGCACACCGAGGATCTTCAGTTCTTCCAGCGCTTCCCGTGGCGTTATGATCGCGATCTCCTCCCCGGCTGCGAAGTCTCTCCAGATCTTGTAGACGTTGAGGATGTCACCGCCGCCGCCGACGTCGACGGTCATCTCGGAACCGACGACTGGTCGGCCGTCGATTTTACGGCAGTAAGAAACCTGGACCGCTTCATAGGCGATGCCGGTTGTCTCCCCTCTCTCATTGCTTTCGACGATCTCTGGATGCTCGACACCGCACAGGACCGCATCGCGGGGCATCAGTCCTGCATCTGTCAGATACTGTGCTGCGATCTCGGTTGCCCTCTCGTCCGGCGGGAGGTTTGCCGGCAGGTCCCGTGCGTTCGGCATCATCCAGCGGGGGATGTCGATCAGGGCGACCCGCCCGGACTGCCTGTGGACTTCCAGCGAGTACGGGCTGTCGGAGAGGGTGAACTGGCCGTCTGCCTCCCGCACCGTCCCTTTCAGGCCCATCCTCTCCGCCATCGTCGAGACGTTTTCCGCCGTGATCGCAGGTGTCACGACGGTATAGAGGACGACCTTTTCAGGTGCGGGCGGGAGGTTTATGGAGGTGTACGTGAGATTTTTGCCGAAGGACGTGCTGCCGCGTCCCTCCTCGATGAGGACGGGCACGGCCAGTTTTCTCAGGGTCGCGCGGTCACGCGACGTTGTCCAGACCCCTGCTCCGTTCTGTGCGGGGGTGATGACCATGTTCCTCTCCTCGTCCCGGTCCAGGAAGAAGACCGCTTCGTTGATGGTGATATTCAGCGGCGCCCTGTCGACGATATAGCTCGTCTCGAATGTGGTGGGACGGGAGAAGTGGAGCGCAACATAGGTGCCGTTTCGTTTCATCGCCGCCAGTTCATCACGGGTATAACTCATCTTGAGCTGCGATCTGATGCCCCCGATCAACTCGCGGCATTCCGTCTCGATGGCCGGATACTCTTCGTCCTCGGGATAGAGCAGGACACTCCGGCCCCCTGCACCGTGGATATCGAGATAGGACGTGCCTTCCCGCGGGGTCGGTTGAGCACTCGCTCTCTCGGGGCGTTGCAAGGTCGTGTCCGGGGTGATCTGGAGGGTGCGGACGAAGAGGACGGGCGTATTGTTCGTCCCCCCTGCACGGGCATGGGACTCGATGACGCCGTAGATCTCGTCCGTGGTCGTCCGGTTGACTGCCGCTTCTTCGTCGAGATAGACCATGATGCAGTCGAGGTGATTGACGCTATAGCCGAAGACCGGGCCTTCGGGATAGAAGAAATGTCTCTCTTCGAGGTCGGCGTCTGCAGAATTGATAATGGCGTCGAGGTCCTGGTTATTCCGGACCCTCCCGTAGGCGGCGTAGACCGGGCGGGCCGAGAGGTCTTCCAGGTCTTTCTCGCTGATGTCCGGGATGACCTGGCGGATGGCCTCTTTGTGCGTTTCCCTGTCCATGTTTATGAGAAGAGCACTGCCGATGATCACGACCGCAAAGACGGCCATCGCAAGAAGGAGGAGTTTTCTTCTTCCCGTACTGTTTTTGTCCATATCTTTCCCTCCCCGACCTGTCGGGGGACCGTGCCGGCAGGCAGAATCGATCTTTCGAGTCTTAAATATCTTTGTTGTTTTATATATGATTTCTGTGCGGATCGTCTACGCGTCACAGTGTCGGGAGGTGAGTGAATGGTGTACCGGGCTTTGTAGAATCGCTTATGAAACGAAGTTTCAGGCGGTTCTTTGAAAACCACTTCTGGTGGTTTTCATGGTACGTCCTCATGCTCGGATCGATGGATCCACCGTATTCGGTGAGTGGGGTTTCTCCATCATCGAGACCGGGTGCTCCTCGAAAGCGTGGAGGTTACCACGACGACGGCAGCAAGAACGGTGCTTCTCTCTACCCCCAGCGCTGGATCGTACCCCCGACTCGCAAACACCGCCGGCGGCAGCGACACGACGCTCTCCGGAGACGTGTCTTCGACCATCGGCACCTCCATCGTCAGCGGAGACATGCTCCTCGTGCAGAAGAGTTCGGCTGATAGGGATGGTTGCCCGGCCATTGCTCTGTGAAACAGGTCGGTGTTCGGAAGGTCTGACCATCCCTTTCTGGTTGCAGGATGGGGCCTTAAGCGTGCGTACTGCTCTCTCTTGGGAATACGAATTCTCTATCTGATGTGCATCAGATAATAATCATTATAAAAACAATTTGATCTTGTGTGAACAATTATACTATATATACGATACCATAATTATGATTCTGTATGCTGATCCCCCTCATTTTGTCGTTCTGTATCATGATCGGGACTATGATATGGGTCTGATTGATTAGGAAAAATGGAGTTGAACGAAATATGCGACGATTCTTTCTGGTTCTCTGTATCGCTGCACTGCTGTGCATGACCGCGCCCCCGGCCGCAACCGGTTCGCCTTCCTGCTTTTCGAGGTGGTGAAAATGAGCCAGTATACTAAATCTGCGCTGCTGGTGCTGGTGCTCCTGCTGCTTGCCGGCCCTGCCGCGGCTTTACCCACAGTCACGCACGATACCGTGCAGGGTGAAGTCTATGTGGATTCCACGGCAAACTTCCCTTCCAAGTCCACTACAAACAACTTCAACGTGCCCAATGGGACCGTTATCTTCGCGCGATATTATGTAGGGGTCTGGACTGCCTCAACCGCATATACTCTTGATTCGATATCCGCTACATTCAACGGACATGCACTCCCGACCAGCCCATCCTATTATTCGTCGGGTATGGGGGTGACATGGATACCCTTTAATGTCACGGACTACGTGAACCCGGGGGAGGTGAATACTGCAACCGTCAACTCGGCATCCTGGGGCGACGGCAGACAGTACGGCAGCACCCTTGTAGTAGTATTGAAAAATGAAACCAAACCTTTGATCGAATACTGGGTTGCTGAAGGTCTGGACTGGATGTATGAAGGCAACGACTATTCAACCACCTCTTTCAACGGGACAGTAGACCTGACCGATGTGCAGAGTGCAAGTCTCTATTCCACCCACCTCACCGGATATAATTACGAGGACCTGAACGGGAAATCACTTCCGGCTACAGTTGAATATGTACGTGGTGAATACTTCGATTACCTCCACTGGGATAATGTACAGGGATTGCTTGTAACTGAAAACCAGAGTGTAAATGTAGGACGAGGTAACGACGATTACACTTCCCTGGTATTCCACGCCCTCGCGATAGAATATAAAGCCCCTGACCTTGTGCCGGTGAATCTGACGACTCCTTTGTACGCGTTTCCCAACACCACAAATACTATGACCGTGACCATTGAAAATAGGGGCAGCAAGGATTCACGGCCATTCAATGTCTCACTCATGGCGAGGGGTAATGTTTTGGATATTCAGCCTGTTGCCGGGCTGGCAGCCGGCGACAGCACGACCGTCGACCTGCACTGGACGCCCGACAGCGGCGCAGAAACCTACTTGCTGACTGTGGTTGCAGATCCGGAGAATGTAGAGATTGAGTCGGACGGGAGTAACAACTCACTGACGGTGCTGGTGAGAAATGCAGCGATTGCTCCGGTCGCGGACTTCAGCGCCAACGTGAAGAACGGTGAAACGCCGCTCACTGTTCAGTTCACCGACACCTCGACCGGCCTCCTGACCGTCTGGTCCTGGGACTTCGGTGATAATTCAACATCATCCGAACAGAGTCCGGACCACACCTACACCACGCCGGGCATCTATACTGTCAGCCTCACTGTCGCGAATGACTATGGCAGCAACACCGCGACAAAGACCAGCTTCATCCGTGCGGGTCGGTGTGAGTATTCCCAGAACATCTCCTTCAGTACCGGTGACACGGCAGTGTATCAGCAGGATGTTGTCGTCCACCGGACGGACGGCACGGCCTATGAGGAGGAGGCAGACGGCCTGAAGGTCTGGCATATCTTCGTCGGGGATCGGTGCCGGGAGGATTATGGGGATGTGCGGTTTGCCGACGTCAACGGAACGCCGCGGGCATACTACCTCTGGCCGGACTTTACCTCCGAACAGGCACGGTTCCATGTTCGCCTGGAAAACGCGGATCAACCGGGGACGCTGATGGTCCGGTATGGGGATCCTGCAGCAACGACAACGAGCGACGGGAGTGCAACATATCTCCTTTTCGACCAATTTGACGATCCGGCAGTGGATTCAACAAAATGGGAGGTCGTTCAGAACAACGGGATCTCCGTAAACTCCGGGAAACTCCATGTATCGTCTGGATCGCGAAACTTTGCCGAGATCTTCTCTCGCGCACAGGTACCCTCCGGTATAATCGTTCAGTTTAGAATCCAGTCGCGTACATATTCTACCTCACTTGGTCTTGGAAATAGGGATTATACCGGTAACGGTTCCTCGATAGGCCTTGAAAACTATGCTTCGAATTATCAATCTGCGATCTACTCCGGAAAAACGCAAGGGGCTGCCATATGGGGCCCGCCGAGAACCTGGGGCCGCAGTTCAGAGGGAGATGTTATCCCGGATGTGCCGAGTGGGTATTACACCGAGGAGTTTGTTATTGCTCCTGATGAATCTCTTAAAGAGCGGCGGGACGGAGGAGCATGGACTGTCTCGTCGCGGTATGCGGGAGTGAGCGGTCCAAAACCTCTCCAGTTAGTGCATTATAGAGGATACGGGCCGATGGACCTGGATTACATCCTCGTCCGCACCTACAGTGCCGCACCGCCAGCCGCCACCAATTTCAAGCCGGTCGCGAGCTTCACCGCAAACACGACGAGCGGTCATGCCCCGCTGACGGTACAGTTCAACGACACGTCGCTCAATTCCCCATCTGCCTGGACATGGGACTTCGGGGACGGCGGTACGTCGACCGAGCAGAACCCGGTCTATACCTACGAGACCGAGGGCACCTACACGGTGAACCTCACCGCCACGAACAGTTATGACAGCAGCACCTGCGTGAAGACCGATTACATAACAGTCGGCAGTGGAGCGCCTATCGGGAATTTCACGGTGAACGTGATGAACGGTTATGTCCCGCTGAGGGTCCAGTTCACCGACACTTCAACCGTTAACCCGTCTGCCTGGTCCTGGGATTTCGGCGACGGCGCCACCTCAACCGATCAGCACCCGGTCCATACCTATGCAAATGTCGGCAATTACACGGTGAGCCTGACGGTCACAAACAACTACGGTAGTGACATCGAGACAAAGGCCGATTACATCTACGCAGGCAAGAGCGAGTATTCCCAGAATATCTCCTATACTGCCGGTGACACGGCAGTGTATCAGCAGGACGTTGTGGTCCACCGGACGGACGGCACGGCGTATGAAGAGATCGGGAACGGGACGAATACCTGGCATCTCTACGTCGTCGACCGCTGCAAAGCGGATTATGGTGACGTCCGTTTCAAGGACGCTGTGGGTAATGAATTCGCCTACTACCTCTGGCCGGACTTCGACAACAGCAGCGCCCGTTTCTGCGTGCGGCTGGAGGGGGCGGACCAACCCGGGACGCTGGCGGTCTACTACGGGAACCCGGCAGCAACGACAACGAGTGACGGGAGCGCAACGTACCTCCTTTACGACAACTTCGACGGCCCAGAGAATGCCGCTCCCGACCCTGACCTCTGGGAGAGCGTGAAGAAGGGTTCCTCCTCTGCAACTGTTAATCTGGACGGGAACGGAAACCTCCTCCTCGCCGGTGCGCCGAACGTCATCTCTTCCGGGAACGCCTGGACAAAGCCGCTCCTCTCCCGCGGGGTGATCATCGAGTACCGAGACAGTGTCTCTGCCAAAGAATACTCTGATACGTGCTATGGGAAGGGAGGAGTGAGCGGAGTCTTCGACAAGGGTGCTAACACGTGGTGGCACACCGGACTCTTCGAGGCATACGCGACCTGGGTTCAGAATGCACAGGTGGCAGGGTCTTGCGACATTAGAAGAACGCACGTATCAACCGAGGGTGACACTGAAGTTCTGGGAGCGACTACGTCCGCGCTCTACCCCTCTCTCAACACCTTCTACACCCACCGTTTCGAGGTTCAGGACGCTGATCTGAATATCTATCGAGATGGAACCCTGATTGCTTCTGCCTCGGATACTACATATTCCGGCGACGGGTTCAGACTCCTCCTCAGCCAGGGAGAGTACAAAACCGGGCTTGGCGGCACTCGCACCATCGACTACGTCCTCATCCGCACTTACAGCGCCACGCCACCCTCAGCCACCAATCTTAAGCCGGGCGCGAATTTCACCGCAAACACGACAGAGGGTAATGCCCCGCTGACGGTACAGTTCAACGACACCTCGACCGGCAGCCCGACTTCGTGGTCGTGGACCTTCGGGGACAACACGACCTCGACGGTTCAGCATCCGACCCACACCTACATAGAGGCCGGAAACTACACGGTGACGCTGACTGCGACGAACGCCGCCGGGAGTGACGATGAGATGGAGATCGATTACATCGTTGTCGGTGAACCCGCCGCACCCGACCTGACGGTCTCGACCCTCACGCCGAACTGCGGCCAGGTCTTCTCCGCCGCCGGGAACACGTACACCGCAAAGATCACGAACATCGGTAATGCCGACGCCGGCGCCTTCTCCGTCGGTTTCAACGTGAGCGGCACGA